>JBFMAJ010000045.1:0-11220 GCA_040755775.1 Nitrospirota bacterium | reverse complement strand
CCGAGGTGCCATGCGGGAGCCGTCATCCCCTCAACGCACGATCGGCCGGCAGCTCATTCTCGATGAGCTGCTCGATCTGTCGCTCTACAACAGCCTGCGGGAGTTTGCCGGACCGTTGCTGCAACCGATGCTGGCCGAGCTGGTCTCGGTGGAAGAGCGCCATTACGCGTTTTGGCAAAAATTTTTCGGCATCGAGATCAAATCGCTCGACCTGCCCCGCCGGATCAAGCTTCGAATCATCCGGGCGGCCTGCCGCCTGTTCGGCGAACGCGCCATCCATCTGACCCTGGAGGCGATCGAGATCTACGGCATCAGGAAATACTTGAGCTTATGGGAACGGTACCAGGACCAGCCAATTGGAGAGGGCGTGCGGGGGATTCTACGGGACGAATTCCAGCATGAGGACACGATCGTCAGCCGGCTGACCGAGCGCGCGATCAACCCGGACCGCATCCGCAATATCTTTCTGGGCTTGAACGACGGCATGGTGGAGATTCTGGGCGCGGTCAGCGGGTTTTTCGCCGCCTTCGGCCACAGCGCAACGGTATTGATCGCCGGCGTGACAACGGCGGTGGCCGGCGCCCTCTCCATGGCGGCCGGTGCCTACGCCGCCACAAGCTCCGAGCATGAAATGCGGCGGACCCAGGCGCGGAAACATCGTTTCCTCGGCGCTCCCGCCGGTCCCGGCGCAACGGGCGAGTCGCCGTTGACCGCCGCCGCCATCATCGGCGCCAGCTATGTTGTCGGGGCGCTGTTCCCGATCGTGCCCGTGCTGTTCGGCGCCGCGAACGCCGTGGCCTCGATTCTCGCCGGCGGCGTCATGATCCTGCTGGTCTCGGCCGTGCTGGCCTTCCTGTCGGGCATGGAAATCAGGAAGCGCGCCCTCATGAACCTGGTCATCATCGCCGCCGCCGTCGGCGTCACGTACGGAATCGGCCTGCTGGTCCGCTCCTTGTGGGGCATTGCGCTGTGAAGCGCTCCGCCGCTCAGAGCGTCACCACGACGGCCGCGCTGACGATCGTGTCCGTCCGGCCCGCCGTGCCGGCCGGTTCCTGGTCGTACTTGAGCGTGTAGCTGAACTTCAACGACAGGTAGCCGGTCATGGCGGCGGTCAATGCCGTTTCCGAAATGAGCACATAGTCGATTGTCTCCTTCAGATTGGGTAGATACTCGACCGACTGGGAAAAGTTGCTCTTCTCCGTAAAGGCGAAGACATACTTCCCAAAGAACCGCCCCATGACAAACGATTCATTGATCGGGGGGATCAGATATTTCGGCGGCGGCGCCGGATTGAGCGTGGGCGTGTAGCGTTCCACGTTGTAATTGGCGCCCGCTTCGACCACGAGCGTGTGGGTCGGCCCCGCCAGCACCCGGTAGCCCAGCCCGGCGCCCGTGTAATAGCGGCCGTCGATTCCCGCGAAATTGTCCTTCACCGCGCCGCCGAGGCCGTAGACAAAGAGCCGATCGAGCAGCCGGTAGTCGAGCCGGAGTTCCGTCATGTAGTGGCCGGCGTTCTGCTCTCCGCCCGTCTCCCCGTAGATCAGGTCCACCAGCCACTTGCCGGCCAGCCGATTCGTGAACAGATATTCCGCGTTGTTCTTCAACCGCAGCGTCTGCGTGCGGCTGTTCCCGCCCGTCTGCACGTAGGACAACTCCAACTGATCCTTCCAGGTCTTCGTCTGCGCGCCGGCCGACGCGGGCAGCGCAATGACCGTTATGCACGCCAATAGTCGCACGAAGCTTTTCATCTGGGCCGCCTACCGGAGACTGAGGATGAGCGTTCTCAAGCTGAGCAGAATGACGAGAATGCCCACAACGATCATGAACGGCTTGGTGGGCAGCCGTTTGCACATCCAGCCGCCCAGGGGCGCGGCCAGCAGGCCGCCCAACGCCAGCCCCGCGATCACTTGCCAGTAGCCGAGCCCCAGGGTGATGATGAAGGTGATCGAGGCGGACAGCGTCACGAAGAACTCCACGGCGTTGACGCTGCCGACGGCTTCCCGAATGCTGTTGCCCCGGACAATCAGCGTCGTCGATACGATCGGCCCCCATCCGCCGCCGCCGATCGCATCGATGAAGGCCCCCGCGAACCCCAGGGGCGCCAGATGGGTCGTCACCATCTTTGGTGGAAACACGTGGAAGGCTTTGATCATGATCACGATGCCCATGATCATCAAATAGGCCGCGATGTAGGGCTTGAGCGCCTCTCCGGGCAGGTTGGCCAGGACATAGGCCCCAATCACGGCGCCCAGAATGCCGGGCAGCAGCAACCGTTTAAACAAGAATCCCCGGATATTGCCGAACGCGTGGTGCGACAGCGCCGACGCCCCCGTGGTGAAGCACTCGGCGGCGTGCACGGTTGCGCTGACGGTCGCCGGCGGCAAGCCCAGCCACAGCAGCAGGCTGGAGGCGGTGACGCCGTAGGCCATGCCCAGCGCGCCGTCGATGATTTGCGCCGCGAAGCCGGCGGCGACATAAAAGAGAAACGCCTCGGTCACCATCTTAAGAATGCTCGCTCACGCCCGTTCCCACCCGATCCCGGCATGGCCGAACCGAAAGACGGCCGGATGCAGGATTTCGGCGAGCATCTCCAACGACTCCACGATGCGGGGGCCCGGCCGGTTGAAATAGGCGTGGCCGTCGGCCAGGTAGACGCGCCGTTGCCGGACCGCCTTTAGTTGCCGCCATTCGGGCCGCCCGGCCAGCAGGTGCAGCTCTTTTTCCGCGCGATCGATGCCGTACCCGCATGGCATGAGACAGATCACATCGGGATCTTGCTCCACCAACTGCGCCCAATGCAACCAGGGCGACGGCTGCCCGGCCAGGCCGAACAGATTCACGCCCCCCGCGAGGCGCACCAGCTCCGGCATCCAATGGCCGGCCGCCATCAGCGGCTCCAGCCACTCGATGCAGGCGACGGTCGGCCGATTCTGGAGTGACTGCGCTTTCCGGGCCACCGCCTCCAGCCGCGCGGCCAGCCGGTCCCGCAGCAGCATTCCCTGCGCCGGCGCGCCCAGCGCCGCCGCCACGCGCACCGGATCCTCGAACACGTCCGCCAGCCGGGCGGGCGCCAAGGACACGATCCGTGGGCGCGCGCCGGTCCATTCGCGCACGGCCGCCTCCACCTCCCGCTCGCTGGCGGCGCAGACGGCGCATTGCATCTGGGTGAGAATCAGGTCGGGCCGCAGCGACTGCAGGCGGCCGGCGTCGACGCGGTAGACGGACAACCCTTCCCGCACCAACGATCTGATCTGGCGGTCGACGCCGGCGCTGGAGTCGTCCGGATGGATTTTCGGCTCCGTGCAGACCGGCAGCCGGGCGGCCGGCGGCGGATAGTCGCATTCATGCGAGCGGCCGACGAGCTGATCGCCGAATCCGAGCGCGTAGACGGTTTCAGTCGCGCCGGGGAGCAGGGACACAATGCGCAACTAGACTTCCTTCAGCGCTCCGATCAACTCCAGAATGGCCTTGCGGCCGTCATGAAAGAACATCAGCGTATTGTCGGCGGCGAACAAGGGATTGGGGATGCCCGCAAAGCCCGGGCTGAGGCTGCGCTTGACCACCACGACGGTGCGCGCCTTGTCCACGTCCAGGATCGGCATGCCGGCGATCGGGCTCTTCGGATCAGTGCGCGCGACGGGATTGACGACGTCGTTGGCGCCGATCACCATGACCACGTCGGTCCGCTCGAACGTGGGATTGATCTCATCCATCTCCTTGAGCTTGTCATAGGCAATGTCGGCCTCGGCCAGCAGCACGTTCATATGGCCCGGCATGCGGCCGGCGACGGGATGGATGCCGAATTCCACCTCGATGCCGCGATCCTCCAACAGGTTGGCCAGATCGCGCACCGCGTGCTGCGCCTGCGAGACGGCCATCCCGTAGCCGGGCACGATCACCACGCGCCGGGCGGCGTCGAAGAGCATGGCGATCTCGTCGGCCGTGGCCGATTTCACTTTGCCCGCGTAGACCGCGTCGGCGCTGGGGCCGGCGGCGGCGCCGCCCGCGACGACGCCGGACAAGACGTTGAGCAGCGACCGGTTCATCGCTTTGCACATGATCTGCGAGAGAATGATGCCCGACGCCCCCACCAGCGAGCCGGTGATGATCAGGCCGTTGTTGCTCAGGACAAAACCCGTGGCCGCGCCCGCCAGGCCGGAATAGGAATTCAGGAGCGCGATGGCGACCGGCATGTCGGCGCCGCCGATCGGAATCACCAGCAGAATGCCCAGCACCGAGGCGACCACCACCAGCGCCCAGTAAATATTCGTGGTCTCGGGCGCCGCCACCAGCCAGGCGCCCAGGGCCAGCACGATGAGCCCCAGCAGGGCGTTGAGCAGATGTTGACCGGCGAAGTGGCAATATTTTTCTGGAATCAGATCCTGCAGCTTGATCACGGCCACCGCGCTGCCCCAGAAGGTGACCGCGCCGATCAGCCCGGAGGCGACCGTCGCCACGCTGATCTGCAGCGTCGGGTCGGCCGTGTCGATCAACGCCGCGCCGGCCACCAGCACCGAGGCGGCGCCGCCGAAGCCGTTGAGCAGCGCCACCATCTCGGGCATGGCGGTCATTTTGACCTTCAGGGCGAGCAGCGCCCCCAGCACGGAACCGATCAACAAGGCCGCGAAAATGAACAGCAGGCCCGACGCGCCGGCCGCGATGATGTGCCGGTCGAAGAGCGTCGCCACGATGGCGATCAGCATGCCGACCGAGCCCAAGAAATTTCCGCGCACGGCGGTGCGCGGGTGCGACAGATTCACCAGGCCGAAGATAAAGAGGACGGACGCGACCAGATAGGCGATGTTGATCAGGGCGCTCTGCACCGGCTAGCCCTTCCGCTTGAACATGCCCAGCATCCGGTGGGTCACCAAAAACCCGCCCACCACGTTGATCATGGCGAGCACGACGGCGATGAACCCCAGAATCGTCGTGAAGCGGTTGGGGGTGGCCACCGAGATCATCGCCCCGACGATCGTGATGCCGGAGATGGCGTTCGAACCCGACATCAGCGGCGTGTGCAGGAGCGGCGGCACCTTGGTGATCACCTCGAACCCGACGAAGATGGCGAGCACAAAGATCGTCAGCAGCATAATGAAGGTGTCCATCGGTCTCCTTTCCGTTAGGGCTGCGGCGCAGGCGCCTGGCCGAGCAATGCCCGGACTCTCGGATGGACCACCGTCCCGTCGCGGGTCAGCAGCGTGTCCCCGACGATGGCGTCCGACGCATCGAGCCGAAGCGCGCCGTCTTTGACGAGATGGAGCAGAAAGGTGGAGATGTTCTTGGCGTACATCTGGCTGGCGTGATAGGGCAGCGTCGCCGCCAGGTTGACCGGTCCCAGAATCGTGACATTGTGGACCGCAACCGCCCGGCCGGCCTGCGTCAGCTCGCAGTTGCCGCCGGTTTCCGCCGCCAGATCGACGATGACGGAGCCCGGCGCCATGCCGGCCACCATCTCCTTGGTCACCAGCACCGGCGCGCGCTTGCCCGGAATGGTGGCGGTGCAGATGACGACGTCATTGCCGGCCACCGCCTTGCCCATCATCTCCCGCTGCCGCCGATAGAACTCCTCGCCCATCGCCTTCGCATAGCCGCCCGTGTCCTCCGTCCCGGCGGTATCGAGCGGGAGTTCCAGGAAGGTCGCGCCCAGGCTCTGAATCTGCTCCTTGACCGCCGGCCGCACGTCGTAGGCCGAGACCACGCCCCCGAGACGGCGCGCGGTGGCGATCGCTTGCAGGCCCGACACCCCGGCGCCGATCACGAGCACGCGCGCCGGCGCAATGCTGCCGGCCGCGGTCATCAGCATGGGAAAAATTTTTGGCAGCGCCTCGGCGGCCAACAGCACTGCTTTATAGCCGGCCAGCGTCGCCATCGACGAGAGGGCGTCCATGCTCTGCGCCCGGGTGATCCGCGGCATGAGTTCCATCGACAGCAGCATCGCGCCACGTTCGGCCGCCTGCTGCACGGTTGTCGGGGACCCGAGCGGGTCGAAGAACCCGATGGCCGCCTGGCTCCGGCGGAGCAGCGCCAGGTCGGCCCGGCCGGCGTCGGGATTGGCGCCCGCGCCGCGCACCTGGAGGATGACATCAGCGGACGCAAACACTTCCGCCCGCTGCGCCGCGATCCGCGCGCCCTTCTCCTGATAGGCCGCATCCGGGAAGCCCGCCGACAGACCGGCCCCCGCCTCGACCAGCACGTCAAGCTTGGCCTTGGCCAGCGCCGGCACCGCGGCCGGAATCAGCGCCACGCGCCGCTCCTGGGGAAAGGTTTCTTTGGGAACGCCGACGATCATAGACAGCCCGCAACAGCCATGAACAAGACCTCCACGAAATTTAAGTCGCAACTATACCATACGCTATGGCGGTTCGGAAAGAGTATGTTTACAGGGGCTGTTTGCGCAGCCGGAGGGCATTGCCGATGACGGAGACCGAGCTGAAACTCATGGCCGCGCTCGCGATGATCGGGCTGAGCAGGAGCCCGAAGAAGGGGTACAGCACGCCGGCCGCCACGGGCACGCCGAGCGCGTTATAGATGAAGGCGAAAAACAGATTCTGCCGGATGTTGCGCATGGTGGCGCGGGAGAGGCGCCGCGCCCGGACGATGCCGCTCAGATCGCCCTTGATCAACGTGATGCCCGCGCTTTCCATCGCCACGTCGGCGCCCGTGCCCATGGCGATGCCGACGTGCGCTTCGGCCAGCGCGGGGGCGTCGTTGATGCCGTCGCCCGCCATCGCCACGACGCGCCCCTCGGCGCGCAGTTGCCGGACGATGCGCCCTTTCTGCTCGGGCCGCACGTCGGCGCGCAGATCGTCGATCGCCAGCTCGCGCGCGACCGCCTCGGCCGTGGTGCGGTTGTCGCCGGTCAGCATCACCACGCGGATGCCCTCTTCGCGCAGCCGGCGGATTGCCTCCGGCGTGGAAGCCTTGATCGGATCGGCTGCGCCAACCAGCCCGGCGGCCCGGCCGTCGACGATGACGAACATCGCCGTCTGCCCACGCCGGCGCAGCGATTCGGCCCGCTCCGCCAACCCGCCGGGATCGATGCCCAACTCGTCCAGCAGCGCCCGATTGCCCAGCGCGATCGACCGGCCGTCGATCGTCCCCGTCACGCCCCGGCCCGTCATCGACCGGAAGTCCGCCACCGGCGCCGGCGCGATGCCGCGCCGCCGGGCGCCCTCGACAATGGCCGAGGCCAGCGGGTGCTCGCTGCCCCGTTCCAGGCTGGCCGCCAGGCGCAGCAGCTCCGCGTCGGTCATCCCCGGGGTATTGGCCGCGGGCTCGACCGCGGCCAGCGTCGGCTTGCCTTCGGTCAGCGTCCCCGTTTTATCGATCACCAGCGTATCGACCGCTTCCATCAGTTCCAGCGCCTCGGCATTTTTGATGAGCACTCCCATCGTGGCGCCGCGCCCGGTGCCGACCATGATCGACATCGGCGTGGCCAGCCCCAGCGCGCAGGGACAGGCGATGATCAGCACCGCCACGGCGTTGACCAGCGCATAGGCCAGGCGGGGCTCCGGGCCGATCAGCGCCCAGACGGCGAAGGCGCCGGCGGCGATCAGCACCACGGCCGGCACAAAGTAGGCCGAAACGGCGTCGGCCAACCGCTGAATCGGCGCGCGGCTGCGCTGGGCCTCGCCCACCATGCGTACGATCTGGGCCAGCAGCGTCTCGCTCCCCACCCGCTCGGCCCGCATCACAAAGCTGCCGGTGCCGTTGAAGGTGGCGCCCGTCACGCGGGAGCCGACCGTCTTTTCCACCGGCATCGACTCGCCGGTCACCATCGACTCGTCGATCGCGCTGGCGCCCTCGATGACGACGCCGTCCACCGGCACTTTTTCGCCGGGGCGCACCCGCAGCAGGTCACCCGGCTTCACCCGGTCCAGCGCCACCTCCTCTTCGGAGCCGTCCCCCCGGAGCCGCCGGGCGGTCTTAGGTGCCAGGCTCAACAGCAGCTTGATCGCCTGGCTGGTCCGGCTTCGGGCGCGCAATTCCAGCACTTGGCCCAGCAGAACCAGCGTCGTGATGACCGCCGCCGCTTCAAAATAGCGGGCGACCTGGCCCCCGTGGCCGCGGAAGGACTCAGGGAACAGACCCGGGGCCACCGTGGCGGCGACGCTGTGCAGATAGGCCAGGCCGGTGCCGATCGCGATCAGCGTGAACATGTTCAAATGGCGGGTGACGATGGACCGCCAGCCCCGCACGAAAAAGGGCCAGCCGCCCCAGATGACCACGGGCGTCGCCAGCGCCCATTCGATCCACGCGTGCAGGCGCGGCGGAATGAGCTGGCCCGCGGGCTGCCCGGGCAGATGGTGCGACATGGCCAGCGCCAGCAGCGGCACAGAAAGGACGACGCCGACCCAAAAGCGCCGGGTCATATCGCGCAGCTCCGGGTTGCTCTCATCCTCCAGCGTCACCATCCTCGGCTCCAAGGCCATGCCGCAGATGGGACAGGAGCCCGGTTCGCTCCGGACGATCTCCGGATGCATCGGACAGACATATTCCGTTTTCGTGGCGGCCACCGGTGTCAGCGGCTCCAGCGCCATGCCGCATTTGGGGCAGGCCCCCGGCGCGGCCTGCCGCACGTCCGGATCCATCGGGCAAATGTAGTCGGTCGTGTATGGCGATGGGGGGATCGGAGGGACCTGCCGGCCGGCAGGCAGGGAGTGAGCATCTCCCGTCGCAAGGAACTTCGCCGGATTGGCCCGGAATTTCTCCAGGCAGGAGACCGCGCAAAAGTAGTACGTCTGCCCGTCATGGAGATGGCGGCCCGCCGCGCTCGACGGCTCCACCATCATCCCGCAAACGGGATCTCTGACTTGCGGCTCGGGGGGGAAAACCCGTAGCGGGTTGGATCTGTCCATCATCGCTCGGCACTCATGGGCGCATGCGGCCGAACCATCGATAGCGATGGGCGGCGACCCAGCGGTAGGCCGCGGCCGCGATCCGGTCCATTCCCGGCAACGCGAGCAGCCGGGCGACGGGTCGCCCGCCGGGCAATCGCTTCAGGATTTCAACGGCCGCCCGCTCTCCGACCCAGGCGCGGCCCTCTTCATCCAGGAAACGGAAGGCGGCCAGACAGCCGATCTCTTCGAGGTCGGGCTGCAGGCGAATCGCCTCCGGCTCCTCGAAGTGCAGGAAGCGCAGCGGCCGACGCCCGATACGGGCCCAGCGGTCAATCCACTGCTTGCTCGATTCACACAGTCGGCAATCGGCGTCATAGATGACGGTGGGCGCCATGGCGAAAGCCGATCACACGGAGCGTCACGGGTCACGTCTCAATGGCCCGACGGACCGCCTTTTTGCCGTCGACCAGCACCGAGACGCCGTCGCCGACCAAGACGGCGTCGAACGCGTAGCCCAACAGCGTCGCCAGCCCGGCTTTCGCCTTGCCCGCATCGGCAAATTTGTCCGGCGGCAGCAGGCTGAGCGCGCCGGGCGGACGGCCGATCAGCGCATCGCCCAGGATCAAAATCCCGGCGTCCCGTTCCAGCAGCAGCGCCGACTCTCCGGGCGACTTGCCGTCCGGAATCTGGATCACCAGCAGCTCGCCGGCCAGCCGGTCGCCGTGATTGAACACGCCATCCGCCCGGATCTCCATCATGGGCGCGTCCAGCGCGGGCGCCAGAATTTTAGTCCTGAACAGCGAACGATAGCGGTCCGCCTCCCGAACGTGGTCTCGATTGGTCACAATAATGGAAGAAATGAGCCCCAGCCGCTGGACAAACGCCACCTCTTCGTCGGAGAGCAGCGGCGGATCGATGATCACATGTTCGCGCTCGGACGCGATGAGATGGCCGTTGAAGTTCAATCCCTTTTCTTCGGAATAGCGCGACCATTGATAGACGCCCCTCGCCACTTCCTCCATCATCCGCCCCTCCCATAGTGATATCCGCCCCGTCCCCCCTCTTCGAGGGTCGATGCCCCCGAATCACGGTGCCGTGCTACTGTATCATGCTTCCAGTGGAAAATCGACGGGGAAGTGCGGATCGGGGCGAACGGGCCGGGTTACGCCATGCCATACGCCGGCTTGCGATTGACGCACTGCACCACATGCCAGTAGTTGAGCGGGTTGACGCGCAACCGCTGCTGGACGGCCAACGAGGTTTCCTGCAGCAGGGGATCCAGGGAGAGATAGGACCGGAAGCCGATCCAGCGGCAAATCGGCGACAGGCTTTTTTCCACGCGGGACAGCAGCGGATGGGCCGTGGCGAAGTGATTCAGCAGGACGATGACGCCGTTGGGCCGGCAGACGCGGCTCATCTCGGCGAGCACGCGCCGGGGATCGGGCACGGCGCTGATGACGTACGCGGCCATGACCGCGTCGAAGCTGTCGTCCTGAAAGGCCAGCCGGGCGGCATCCTGCCGTTGCAGGTGGACGTGCGACAACCCCAACCGCTCGACACGCCGGGCGCCCCGCTCCAGCATTTGGCCGGTCAGATCGACGCCGACGATCCGGCAGTCTCGCGGATAGAGGGGCAGGGAGAGCCCGGTGCCCACGCCCACTTCCAGCACCCGGCTGCCCGGGTGCAAGTTCAACAGCTCGATGGCCGTGGCGCGCGAATCATGGAACAACCGGCCGAAGACCAGATCGTAACAATTCGAATAGATGGAATAGACTTTTTCGACTTTTTTCGCGTCCAGATACTTGGTTTCCATATCCACCTCACTCGACCCAAAGATCAGGCGCCATCGATGAAGCTCGGACCGCCGGGTGAAGGTGATTGGATTGGCCCGAATGGGCCGCGGTCCGCCCCAAGTTCGCTTCTGAATCGGGGTCTTAGTATAATGGGGGCCACTTCAAGTTTCAAGATGGCCGACGTGAGGGACATTTATCGGGGCCGGGTCATCCGCGTCACCGTTGAAGACGTCGCGCTGCCCAACGGCCGCACCACCCGGCTGGATCTGGTGCGCCACCCGGGCGCCTCGGCCGTCGTGCCGCTGCGCGAAGACGGCTGCGTGCTGCTCGTGCGGCAATTCCGTCATGCGGTCGGCGGCTATCTCTACGAGGTGCCCGCCGGCACCCTGGCGCCCGGCGAAACGCCGGAGGGCTGCGCGCGGCGGGAAGTCGAGGAAGAGGCCGGGGTGCGGCCCGGCGCGCTCTACCCGCTGGGCAGCATCGTGACGGCGCCCGGCTTCTGCGACGAGGAGATCCATTTGTTCCTGGCCACGCAATTGCAGCCGGCCCCGCAATCGCTGGAACCGGATGAAGTGCTCAGCGTGACG
>JBFMAJ010000044.1:6819-11230 GCA_040755775.1 Nitrospirota bacterium | reverse complement strand
AGAGCTTCTCGTTGCGCAGCAGCATGGCGATGTAAATGTCGGTGATCGAGGAGAAGCCGCCGCCTGGAATCCACTCGAGCACCGACGGCTCCAGGATGTGCGTGCCGGTGAACATGTACTGGCGCAGCGGCCCGCCCGTCTGGCTGCCGCGCCCCAGGATGCGCCGCACCCGGTCCTGCTCGTCGATCTCGATCGCCCCGTAGGCGGCCGCGTCCGGATCGGCGCGCAGCACCATGCTCACGGTCGCCTTCCGGCGGTGGTGGTATTCGGCCAGCTTGTCCAGGTTCAGATCGATCAGAATGTCGCCGTTGATCAGCAGGAAGGCGCCGCCGGCCAAGAACTCGCCCGCGTGCTTGATGCCGCCGCCGGTGCCCAGAATCGCCGGCTCCCAGGAGTAGCGGATCCGCATGCCCAGTTCGGCGCCGTCGCCGAGTGAATCGGCGATTTTTTTGCC
Organism: Nitrospirota bacterium; assembly: GCA_040755775.1. Classification (GTDB taxonomy): domain Bacteria; phylum Nitrospirota; class Nitrospiria; order JACQCE01; family JACQCE01; genus JBFMAJ01. Next base: position 10,776 of record JBFMAJ010000044.1, on the reverse strand, counting down.
CTGATGGTGCAGGTTGATGATGACATCGGTGATGCCGTAGCGCTTCAGCAGCAGCAGCGTGTAATGAATCAACGGCCGGCCGGCGACGGGCAGCAGCGCCTTGGGCAGGTCGTTGGTCAGCGGCCGCAGGCGCGTGGCAAGGCCGGCCGCCAGAATCATCGCTTTCATGATGGGGCGAGCTCCGGCACGAGCGGCGCCAGCAGCTCATGGAGCGGCTTTAATTCGGGATAGCGCTCGCAGTTGGCCCGGACGTAGGCCAGCGTGCGCGGGATGGCGGCCAGATAGCGGTCGTTCCGTTTCACTTTCCAAATATAGACGAAGCGCCCGGCGGCCTTCAAATTGCGCTGCACGCTGGCCAGATCGAACAGCCGGTGGAAGGCGGCCCGGTCCGTGAGGCGCCGGCCGGCCCGCTCCGACAGATCGGCATAGTCGTCGAGCAATCGATCAATCAATTCGCCCGGCAGCGAGACGTAGGAGTCGCGCAGCAACGAGGCCAGATCGTAGTGCGGAGGGCCCAGCAGCGCGTCTTGAAAATCGATCAGCCAGAGCTGATCCCGGTGGACCATGATGTTGCGGCTGTGATAGTCGCGGTGCGCGAAGACGCGGGGCTGAGCCGCCAGCTCGGCCGCGATCGGGCGAAAGGCCGCCAGCAGCGCGCGCCGCCGCGCGGGCGCCAGCGGGAATTCCTGGCGCGCCTCGATGCCGTACTCGACGAAATGCTCGAACTCCCACATGAAGAGCGGTTCGTCAAAGCCGCGGCCGAAAGCGAGGCATTGCGCATCGGGCGGCGTGGTGGCCGAGGTCTGCAACTGCACCAGCATCTCAATCGCCCGCCGGTACCACGCCCGCATCACGTCGGGCGGCTGGCCCTCCACGGCATGCGCCAGCAGCCGGTCGCCGCTGTCCTCGAGCAGCAGCCATCCCCCGGGCTGATCATAATGATAGATCCGAGGCACGCGCAGGCCGCGTTGGTGCAGATGGCGCCAGATGTTCTGAAAGGGCAGCTCGGTGGCGGCCCGGGCCGACGCGCTGACCGCCTCTTCGGAGGCCTTGAAGCCTTCCGGGTCGGCGAGCACCATCACGATGGCGGTATGGTGATCACTCCTGATTCGAAAATAGCGCCGGTTCGACGCGTCCCCCGGCAATGGCTCGACGGTGACCGGCCCGTCCGGCCACTGGAGTTGGTTGGCGACGACGGGACGAAGGCTTGCCTGGATCGTTGGGGAGAGGTCTCGAGCCGGTTGTGCCATACGAACGTGTGCCTGATTGTGCCATCACCGATAGAGCGTGTCAAATTCACAAGATAAGGATATAATCGCCGCGCATGGGCCGCTACGTGCTCCGTCGCTGTTTACTGGCCGTGCCGGTTGTGCTTGGTGTGGCCACGCTCGTCTTTCTCCTGATCCATCTCATTCCCGGCGACCCGGTCGATCTGATGCTGGGTGAGACGGCGCGCGAGGCGGACAAAACGCAGTTACGCCGCGAGCTGCGGCTGGATCGCCCATTGGCCGAGCAGTACGGGACGTTCTTAGCAGGCCTGGCGCGCGGCGATCTGGGCCGCTCGCTGCACACGCGGCAGCCGGTGCTCGAGACGATCGCGCAGCGGCTGCCCGCGACGGCGGAGCTGGCGCTGGCCGCGCTGCTCTTCGCCTGCGCCCTGGCCCTGCCGTTGGGCGTGCTTTCCGCCGTCCGGCGCAACAGCGGCTGGGACTACGGTGCGCTGTCGCTCGCGCTGCTCGGCGCGGCGATGCCCAATTTTTGGCTGGGCCCGCTGCTCATCATGGGCTTCGCCCTGGCGCTGGATTGGCTGCCAGTCTCGGGCCGCGACGGCATGAGCGCGGTCATTCTGCCGGCGGTCACGCTGGGCAGCGGGATGGCCGCCATCCTCATGCGGATGACCCGGGCCAGCCTGCTCGATGTGCTGGGCCAGGATCACCTGGTCGTGGCCCGGGCCAAGGGGCTGGCGCCTTCGCGCGTCCTGCTGCGCCACGGCCTGCGCCCCGCGCTGCTGCCCGTGCTGACGCTGATCGGATTGCAGCTCGGGGCGCTGCTGGCCGGCGCGATCGTGACCGAGACGATTTTCGCCTGGCCCGGCGTCGGCCGGTTGACGGTGCAGGCGATCCTGAGCCGGGACTACCCGCTGGCCCAGGGCTGCGTGCTGGCGATCGCCGTCGGCTACGTGCTGGTCAACCTGCTCACCGACTGGCTCTATGCGGCCGTCGATCCCCGCATCCGCGATGGCCGGTAGGATCACGCGCCGGCGCAGCCCCTTGATCCTGTTGGGGCTGGCCGTCATCGGATTGCTGGCGGCGATGGCGGTGTGGGGCGTCCTGCGCTCCCCGCAAGCGCCGATTCAGCAACGGTTGAGCGAAGGGCTGGCCGCCCCATCGTGGGAGCACCCGCTGGGCCAGGACCGGCTGGGGCGCGATCAATGGAGCCGCCTGCTGGCCGGGGCCCGGATCTCGCTGCTGGTGGGCGCGGCCGTGGTGAGCGTCTCGTTGATGATCGGCCTGCTCGTGGGGGGCGCGGCGGGGCTGGCCGGCGGTTGGATCGATGAGCTGCTGATGCGGCTGACCGATATTCTGCTGGCCTTTCCCGGGTTGTTGCTGGCGATCGCGCTGACGGCCGTGCTGGGGCCGGGCCTCGACCACGTGATCCTGGCGCTCTGCGCGATGGGCTGGGTCGGCTACGCCCGGCTGGTGCGCGGGCAGTTGCTCTCGCTGCGGGAGCGGGAGTACGTCGTGGCGGCCCGGGCGATCGGCGTGCCGCGCCTGCGCCTCTTCGGCCGCCATCTGTTGCCCAACCTGGCCGGGCCGCTGCTGGTGGAAGCCTCCTTCGGCATGGCCCACGCCATCGTGGCCGAGGCGAGCCTGAGCTTTCTGGGCCTGGGCATCCAGCCGCCGGCCCCCAGTTGGGGGTCGATGCTCGCGGAGGGGCGGGCCTTCGGCCTGCTGGCCCCCCATCTGACCCTGGCGCCGGGCCTGGCCATTATGATCGTGGTGCTGGGCCTGAATCTGCTGGGGGACGGGCTGCGGGATCTCCTGGATGCACGCGGGTCCGCGCACGGAGCACCATTCTAGTAAGGAACAGTACCGCTGTACGCTCGCCCTCCGGCTCCCTCGCGCACGGTCTTGATCACCATTTTCAAGGTGGTGGTGAAAGACCATTCGGTATTTGAGCATGCCGTTCATGTATGCGCAGAAGTGGCATTTCAGTGTGTCATTGGTTTCTCCTTGCGATGTACAAAAATGTACATCAATGGTTTTTGTTTCAATCAACCCAAAGCGATGTGAGGTGAGCGTATGATACTCATTTATTTTCAATCAGTTAACTATTACGCTCAAGAGCGTGGAATGGTTTGGCCCAGCCCATGCATTGTATTAACAGCCGGACGCGGAAGCTACCACACAACACCGATTAACACGGCAGATGCGACCGAAAACTTCACCATTATGGATCTGCAGCCGGCTGGCAGTTGCGGCGCTGATCTCGCTGTTCTGGGCGCCGGTCCCTGCGCAGGCGGCGGATGTGACTGTGAGCTGGGATGCCAATACCGAAAGCGATCTGGCCGGCTACAAGGTTCATTACGGCATCAGCTCCCGCGTCTACACGCAGTCGATCAATGCCGGCAATGTCACCACCAGAGTAGTGTCCGGCCTGTCGGCGGGCATCACCTACTATTTCGCCGTGACGGCCTATGATACATCGGGCAACGAGAGCGGCTACTCCGCCGAGGTGAGCAAAACGATCGCCAGCGCGCCGGATACCACGCCGCCGGTGCTGTCGGCCATCGCGGCGGGCAGCATCACCAGCTCCGGCGCCGTCATCACCTGGACGACCAACGAACCGGCCACCTCGCAGGTGGAGTACGGCACGACCACCGTGTACGGCGCCACGACGCCGCTGGGCTCGTCATTGGTCACCAGCCACAGCCGCACACTGAGCGGGCTGCAAGCG
>JBFMAJ010000044.1:0-6809 GCA_040755775.1 Nitrospirota bacterium | reverse complement strand
AGCGTCCACGCTCTATCACTACCGGGTCTGGAGCATCGACGCCGCCGGCAATATCGCCATTTCCGCCGACAATACCTTTACGACTCTGCCGGCGGCGGATGTCACGGCGCCGGTCCTGTCGGGGATCACGGCCAGCAATTTCACCAGCAGCGGCGCCGTCATCACCTGGACGACCAATGAAGCGTCGAATACGCAGGTGGAGTATGGGACGACGACGGGCTACGGCTCCTCCACGACGATCAATGCCACGATGGTGACCAGCCATAGCCAGACGTTGAGTGGACTGCAGGCCAATACCCTCTATCATTACCGGGTTAAGAGCCGCGACGCGGCGGGCAATCTGGCCACGTCGGGCGATCTGACCTTCACCACTTCGGCCGTTCCCGATACGACGGGGCCGGTCATCAGCAACGTGGCCGCAGGCAATGTGACGAGCAGCGGCGCCGCCATTACCTGGACGACGAACGAGGCGGCCACCTCGCTGGTGGAGTATGGCACCACGACCGCCTATGGGGCGTCCACCGCGCTCGGCGCCACCCTGGTGACCGGCCACAGCCGCACCCTCGGCGGGCTCCAGCCGAACACCCTCTACCACTACCGGGTCCGCAGCGCCGATGCGGCCGGCAACGAGTCGGTTTCCAGCGACCGGACGTTCACGACGGGCGCCGCCCCGGATTCCACTCCGCCTGGCGATGTCGAACACTTTACGGCGATCGGCGGCGACCGGCGGGTTACCTTGAGCTGGGTGAACCCCGATGACCCTGATTTTGTCGGAGTGCGAATTCGCTATCGCACCGACCGGTATCCCGAGGGCGGCAATGACGGGGTGCTGGTGGGGGACTTTGTCGGACGGACCAGCGAATCGGTTGTGGCCACGCATGAGGATTTGCAGAATGGTGTCACCTATTATTACAGTGCGTCGTCGTATGACTTGAGCGGAAACTATCAGAATACGGCACAAGCATTTGCCACGCCGACCCTCTCCCATACCGCGGTGTCTGACGGAATGGTTGGGGGATGCGGTGCCGTCCGTTCAAACGGGGGGTCGCCGCCATGGGCTGGATATAATGCGTGGAGTTTGGTATTCTCCTACGGGCTTCTGATAGGCGTCGGTCTTCTAAAGTGGCTGAGGCGGATCCGTGTTGCTTGGCTCATCGAGGGTTTCCTTGCACTTGCATCGACGGCGGCTAGTTCTCTCTTGTCTGTTGGTCCTTCTGATCGGTCTGTGGTGCTTCATGTCCGTCGTGTCTGCGGAGGTTATTACCGTGACATGGAATCCTAATGCCGAGTCCGATCTGATGGGTTACCGGATCTATTTCGGAACGGCATCGGGCGTGTATACGCGGCCGGTCATCGACGTGGGGCGTGTGGCCTCGTACTCGCTTGCCGGCCTAGCGGCCGGCGGGACATACTATGTGGCCCTGACGGCCTACGACACATCCGGCAATGAGAGCGGGTACTCACGCGAAATAACCGTCACGGTGCCGGCGTCCGACATCGGCGGAGGCGTCCCGCCGAACGGCGGCGGATCCGGGTGCGGCGGCGCCGGATTGCTGGCCCCACGCGCCGGACGAGTGAGCCCGCTCACGCACCTGGTGAATGCTGTGGTTTTGTGGCTGCCGTTGTTCATCCCGCTGAGGGGGCGGGCGCTGCGCGCCAGGGCGGGTATGGAGCCAAGATTGAAGGAGAGCGTCTGATGCGCCACTTGCGCCGTAGCAGCAGTGGACGAAGGCTTCGGTTGATGATCATGGTCTGCGCCGGCCTCGGGTTGTTCCTGGTGAGTTCGGCCGGATGGACGGCGACCTACGATGTGGGCGGGGGAAACAATGACTATCCCACGATGTCGGCATTGACCGGCGCGGTGACGCTCACTGCGGGGGATGTGGTCAATATCTATCCCGGACGCTATACGGATGCCTGGCAACTCAATACGGCGAACGCGAGCGCGTCCAACCCGATTACCATCCGGGGAGTCGACAGCGCCGGCGCCCCGGTGACCTACGCCAATGGGCCGGTGATTTTTGATTATAGCGGGCTCACGCAGGTGCCCAACGGGACAGGCAAGGCGGCGATTCTGCTCTTATCCGGCAGCTGGATCGTGCTCCAGGGATTTACCGTCAGCAACATTCCCTTCCTCAACACGGACTACCCGGCCATGAAAATCAAAGCCGATTACGTCACCCTCCGCCACCTCTATTTTCTGAACAACTACTTCTCCGTTGGGGCGTGGCCGGAATCGGCCAAGCTTACCATCGAACACTCGGAATTCGAGGGCGGGCACGGGGCGCTGGGCGGGTATAATATGCATGCGGTGTATTCGTTCGGTGATCACTTGATCGTTCGTCACAGTTCCTTTCGTAACTTCGATTCGCCGGCGGGAGATGTCATCAAATCCCGTGATTTCATCGCCGAGATACTGTACAATTTTATCGAAATGGGCACGGCCCAGCGCGGGGTTGACATCGACACGCTGGAGCGTTCGCCTGGATCGATCAGCCCCGATGCGACGATCATCGGGAACACGTTGATCAAGAAGACGCCGGATCAGAGCGCATACACGGCGAACTTCATCAATTATGACCGTCAGGGGCGCGCCACCATCATCAACAACACCATGGTGGACTTGATCAATCAGGTCCAGGGAGCGATCAGTCTTCGTGATGCCACCTCGAACGAGGTCAGCAATAATGCCATGGTCACGCAGCGGGTGCGGTTTGTGGACGGAGGCCTCCCGAGCAACGTGGTATTTTCAGGGCGAAACAACTGGATTTCACAGGGCGCCGTCGTGGATGGCGGCGTGCAGTTGGTGGGGACCGTGACGGGCACGAACCCCGGATTTCTTGCCGACGGGACGTACCGACCGGCGCTCGGTTCTCCGCTCATTGACGCGGGCTACCCGTTGGTAAGCATCAAGCCGGACTTTCAATTCCCTGCGCTGGTCCGGACGATCACCGGCGCCGGCATCGACATCGGGGCTTATGAGTATGGTTTTGGATCGTCCGATACTACCCCTCCGCTCCCGCCCAGCAATGTCGATGCTTTCATCAATTAGGGTGCTCCGGCGCTCGTGAGCGCTTGCACGTCAGCGGGCAGAGCCGGTGATGAGGGCCGCTGATCGTTTTTGGAAGCATGACGTCCAAGGTGAGCCGTACCGGTACATCGACAGCGCCATCCGGGACTACCACGACTGGTCGTTGCTGTACGAGGATGGCCGGCGCGAATTCACACGGATCAGGGAAAAGGTCAAACTTCCCATCGGGCCCGGGGTGGATGTGTATGAGATCGGGTGTGGCGCGGGCCGGTTGACCGCGCACTTGGGCGAGCATTGCGGCCGCGTGCTCGGGGTCGACATCTCCGAGTTTTATCTTGATCTCGCCCGCGCGCATTCACGCCGGCAGAATGTCGCATTTGAGCTTGTGACCGAAGCGGGTCTTCCCCTGAACGATGCCGGCCACTGGGACGTTGTCTTTTCCTACCAGGTCATGCACTACCTGCCGCTGTCGGTTTTTTCACACTACGTGTGTGATGTGTCCCGGTTGCTCAGGCCCGGGGGCCGGCTGATTTTCCAGTTTGACACGAGGCCGATCACGCTCACCACCAGAGTGTCATGGATGTTGCGACGAGTGCTCTACAGGCTCGGGATTCCCGAATGGCGGGGGGTGTCCAATTCCCCAGGGTTGTTTCGGCATGTCAGCGCGATCGCCGTGTTGCGCCGCGCGCTGACGGATGCCGGGTTGGTGGTCGAAAATATTATTGACCCCGTGGCCGCGGACAGCTGGTTTCTTGTGCGGAAACCGGCCAGGATCGGCGAGTGAGAGACCTGGGGATGCCCCTCAAATGGCGATTTGGTTGATGATGTATCGCGTTTTTCCCGATGCGGAGGCGGGAATTTCCCCGACACGCTCGATATGAAGCGTCGTGGGTTGGCCGAAGGCCAGATCAAAGCCGCGTTGGATGGCATGCCGCTCGTGCGCAGACAGGGGGTGTGCACTGACGATTTTCAGCGTCACGCGGGCATAATCGGTCTGGATGATTTGATAACGTTCAATGAGCGGATTGGTCAGCAGGATGTTGGCCAACGCCGGCCCGTGAATCGTTGAGCCGTCGGCGCGGATCAGATTGTCGCAGACGCGCCCGACGAGTCCTCCGAGCACCCGCAACGTGACCCCGCACGGGCAAGGCCGGCTGGAAAGATACCCGATGTCGCCGATCCTGTAGCGCAGGAACGGCATCGCCCGGGTATCCAGGATGGTGAGCACGATTTCTCCCGGGTGATCCGGTTTGGCCGGCCGGCCGTCTCGATCGAGCACTTCAACCACCATGCCCTCCTCAAAAATATGCAAGCCGCCGTGCGGACATTCATGCGCAATGAACCCGCCGTCGCGCGCCCCATATTCAATGCCCACGCGTGTCTGGAAGGCTGTCTCAATCAGTCGGCGGTGGTGTTCGAACAGCGTATCCCCGGTGGTGAAGATCGCTTTCAGGCGACCCGGCGGTGAAAGCCCTCGATCCAGGATGGTCTTGGCCAGCAACGTGAGACAGCTGGCATAGCCAAAGAGATAATCGGTCTTGAACCGGCGGATGCGCTGAAGATAACCCGGCACGGCCTCGGCGTCCAGGTTCAACGCGGAGATCAACTGCGTATTGAGCAGCCGGTCACGCAGAGTTTTCAGCCTGGTTTGCGCGGAGGCTTCAATCGGAGAGGCCCAGACGGACATCATGCGATCTCCGATATTGACGCCCCACCAGCGCCGGGCGCGCCAGTTCGCCGCCCATTCCGCGCTGACACGCCGACGGTCGACGACGAATTTCATGGGTTCGCCGGTTGAGCCGCCGGTGGTATAGGGAAGGTGCCGGCCCGTGTCGGCGGTCGAGCGCATGCGCTCGGCATGCTCCCGCACGAGGGATTTGGTCAGGCATGGAATGGCGGCATAATCGGCCACCGAGGTGATGTCGTCGGGCCTGATCCGCCGGTCGTCAAATAATTGCCGGTAGTACGGCACGGTGCGATGCGCGTGATCGAGCAGCCGGCGAAGCTTCGTCATCTGGATGGCCTCGAGGTCCGCCCGCGCGGCGTACTGGGTTCGCTCGAGTTGGCTCAGCCGGCTCAGCGTATCCTTGCCTTTCAACCATTCATGCAACGGATACGTGAGATGTCGGACGAGATGGCGATGCATGTCATGCCCGCAGGGGCGGCACCTGGGACGCGGATGCCGGCGGCGCCGGATCATCGAGATGATAATACTCGTACCATTGGAGCCGAACGTGGCTCCACGTCGACGCCCGAGCCACGGCGAGGGCGTTTGCCGCCAGCGCCCGCGCCTGTTCGGGATGATGAAGCAGAGTGAGCGCGGCGTCGGCCAGGGCCTCGGCATCGTCGATCTCGACCAGCAACCCGGTCAGGCCATGTGTGACGAGCGAGCCAATGCCCCCGGCCCGCGTGGACACCACCGGCAGGGCGCCGGCGAACGCTTCGAGAATGGCGACGGGGGCGTTGTCCACGCGGGAGCCGTTGAGAAAAATATCCGCCTGCGCGTACAGCTCCGGGAGCCGGGCATTCTCGACTTGCCCCGTGAACCGGACGCACTCCTGAAGCCCCAAGGCATCTCGGAGTTGGCGGAGGGGCGCGGCTTGGGATCCTCCCCCCACGACGGTGAGCGTCGCCGCCGGGACGGCCTGCACGATTCTGGCGAATGCCCGCAGGACCGTGTCGATGCCATACACGGGCTCCAGGTGTCTGGTGACAATGAACCGGGCGCTTCCTTGCACCCTCGGCCGATCGGCAAACTGCTCGAGATTGATGAGATTGGGAATCACGCTTGCGCGGAGATAGTGCCGGCCGAAAATCTCCCGCAGATAGGGTGACGGAACAGAGAGCACATCGGCCCGCCGCAGGAGTGGGACGGCCCACCAGGCGTGTGACGATAAGAAGGCCTCGGCGGCGCCGCCGTGAAAGTTGACGATGACGCGGACGCCGAGCCCCCTGCAGATCAAGAGCGCCGGTGCGGTGAACAGGGCAAAACTCACGTAGGAATTGCTGAAGATATGACAGACGGATGCGCCGCCCAGTGCGTGGACAAAGCGACCGTAGATCAGCGGTAATTTCACGAGCGTTCGGAGATAGCGGAACGACTCCACCCGGCGCAGCGGTCCCGACCAGTGGATGTTGGTGCGGCACCGGGAGACCCGGCATCCCTCTCGCTCCAGCGAATCGGCGAGCAGTTCGGCTTGCTGGGCCATGCCGCCCGGAGGGGGCGGAAATTCGCCCAGAAGGACGATGCGGGGGTTACGACGGGGCATGAGTCCGCTCAATGGCCTTGACGGCCTGAAAGAGTTCATAGGCGGTGACGTAGTGCAACCGGTAGCCCTCTTCTTTGCAGATCGACTCCAGCTCTTCGTAGAGGCGCGCGAGTCCGCCCTGGCGCAGCAATGCACGGATATTCCTGTCCTGTGCGCCATGGGTGTGGACTTTGATGAAAATGAGCTCTTCCGCTCCCTCCACGCTGATCGCCTGGTCGATCCACAATCTGATGCGTTGGCGGCTTGCCGGGTTATGATAGGCGATTTCGCCGTTTTCCACCTTTGGAAAAATCCCCAGCTTGCGACGCTGCCAATTGAGGGTCAACGGTCCCTGAATGATCATCAGGTCGCCCGAGGGCGGGCGGCTTTTGGCGACGGCCACGCCGTCATCGTGTGATTTCGGGCGCACGGGGTCGTCGGTGGCATAGTAAATACTGTTGATGCGACGCGTTTGAGTCTCGCTGGGCGCGGAGGGGAGGGTGAAATCCGCGTAACAGCCGGTCTCGCGC
>JBFMAJ010000043.1:0-11233 GCA_040755775.1 Nitrospirota bacterium | reverse complement strand
AGCCGCTTAAGCGCCGCGGCGAACCGCCGGGCGAATTCAGGCGGATCGATGGTGCCGCCCTCTTCCACGTAGGCCACATGAGGCGATAAACAGCCCTGCTGCTCATAGAAACAGACATCGCGCGCCAGCCGATCCGCAATCGCATCGGCCCCGGCCAGCGCCTCGGCGCCGATCAACGCCGCGCTCCAACGGTGGCCGAAGCCGATCAGATGAGCGGCATCCAGAGCCAGCGCGTCGATCGTCTCATCGCCGCCCGATGCCACGACGCAGTCGACGGCTCCGGCAACGGCCGACGTGATCTCGGCGGCGTCACGCGGCCACGAGGCGACGGCGATCAGATCGGCCATGCGCGGCTCAACCTCAATCAGCGTCTCGGCAAAGAGGCCAGGCGTCAGGGGATCGCGAGCCGGCGGCCGGATCAGGCAGGCCGAGCCGGCCAGCAGGATGGCCGCCACATCGGGAAGAGCCAACCCCGGCACATTGCCGGCGGCGATCAGCAGGCTGACGGCGGGGCTGCGTGAACCCGGACCGGCTTGAGCGGCCGCTTCATCGTAAATCCTCGCCAGCGTCTCCGTCGTGTAATCGGCAAGCTGATGGTCAAGCCCTTCGTCCAGCATTGCGGGCGCCAGGCCGCTGTGCGCCGCAAGATGATCGAGGGCCTGCCGGCGACGGGAATCGCTTCGATTCTGCCAGCGCTTGGCGGCAGCGGCAAGCGCCTGAATGATCTCACCGCGCGACGGCGGCGGTGCGGCATTCCGAGCCGCGCGCAGCCGCTCGATTGCTGAGCGAAGGAGAGCGGGCTGTTCTTGGACGGTGTTCATGGCGTGCTCAGGCTCAAGGCGGCCGGATCGAGCGAGCAGCCGCGCGCTTCGGCGCCGGAGGCCCGCCCCAGGAGATGAAACCGGCCGCCGGCCGTCCGCCGGAGGCCGAGATCGTCGGTTTGAATCGCCATCACCGACTCCAGATTGGCCAGATCGTAATGGCGCAGTAGCCCCGGCTCGCCGGCCGGCGCGTCGTCATCGGTGCGCGGATCGATCGCCTGCACCCGGACCCAGTGGGGGATGGAAAAGCCCGAAGCTGACCCGGCGGCATAGAACTGCGAGCAGAGCTCCGTCATGCCATACTCGTTGATCACGGCGCGCGGGTAAAGGTTCAGAATGCGCCGGCAGGCCTCAAGAAAGGCGGGCCGGTCCGCATAGCGCGTCGTGTCCCCGCCCAAGCCTTTTGCACCGCCGGTGTCCATGATGCGGCTGGAGGCGGGCAATGCGAAGGTCAGGCCGCGCTCATCACAATAGGCAAAGAACAGCGCAACGGCCGCCGTCGTGCCGAGCAGGGCGATGGGTTTCCCGTCCTCTTCGGCGCGCCGCAAGGCAGCGGCCAGCGCGTCGGCGTCCAGGCCGGCGGCCGTGCCAACATAACCGCTGCCGGGCGCTCCCCATCGGCTGATGAGCCGGTCGATCATGTGAATGAGTGACGAGTGGGGGCGGTGGGGCGGCGGGGGCGTGAGCGAAAGGATCGTTATGCGGCCGTCCGGGCCCAGATCGGGAAAGAGGTGCGCCTGCGCATTGGGCAGAATGGCCGCATGGTAGAGCGCCACGTTCGCCACGATGTGGCGGCCACGGCGGTCAGTGCCCTGCGTGGTGCCGCTGGTCAGAAAATAGGTCGAGGGCTGCTTGGGCCGGCAGGTGAGATCGGCAACCTTGAAGGCCGATGCCGGCACGGCCGGAATGCGCCGCCACTCCCGCACCCGCTCCGGCGTCACCCCTCGCCGGTCGCAAAATTGGCGGTAGGGAAGATTCTGCGCATACTGATGGGCAAAGACCTCGAGCGCCAGCGCGTCGAATCGATCGGCGGCCGGATCGGCAATGAATCGGAGAACCCGTTCGGTGAGGGAGAGGGAGCCGGCCATGACGTTTCGTTGCGGGACTGCGCTACGAGAGCTTGAGCTGTTCTTCGACCCGGACGGTTGCCGCGCCGTCGGAGCCGGCCAGCTCCTTGATCGGCGCTGGGTGAGCGCCCACGGCGCTGTTGCCGGCCTGCTCGATCCGGTCCGACAGATGAACCAGTTGCCGGCTCGCGTCCTGATACTTACTGAAGGCATTGTTCAGATGGGTGCCCGTGATCTCGAAATAATCGACGAATTTTTTCATGTCGCGCTTGAGCGCGTCCAGTTGGGTGATGATCGACTGGGCGCTCTTCTCGATCTGCAGCCCCTTGAGCCCCAGCACGATCGCCTGCAGGTAGGCATAGAGGCTGTTGGGCGAGACGGGGATCACCTTGCGCTCCAGCGCGTAGGCGCAGAGGCCGGCGTCGTCGGCGAGATTTTCGTCCTTGATGATCGTTTCATAGTAGACATTCTCGGCCGGCACATACATCAGGGCGAAGGGAAAGGTGCCCTCGTCGGGCAGGATGTATTTGCGCGCGATCGCGTCCACGTGCTTCTTGACGTCAGTAAGGAATTTTCGCCGGGCCGATTTCCGCTCATCCTCCTGCTGCGCCTCGATGATCCGGCGGAAGTTCTCCAGCGGGAATTTCGAGTCGACCGGCACCAGAAACTGGCCAAGGCGAACCGCCGCATCCACCATTTCGCCGCTCTTGAACCGGTGCTGCAGGACGAACTGGTTGGGCGGCAGGATCTGCCCGAGCAGGTCGCCGAGGAACAATTCGCCGAGCACGCCGCGCAATTTTGGCGCCCGTAGAATTTCCTGTAGGCTGGCGATGTCCTTGCCCACGTCGTAGACCTGCTGGGTCGCCTTGGAGAGCTCGCCGAGGTTGTGCTTCACCTCGCCCACCACTTTGGCGGCGTTGTCGAGGCGGTTGCCGATCTGCCCCGCCGTGTTCTGCAACTGCTGGGTGACGGCGTTGAGCTGCTGGTTGACGTTTGTGGTGAGCTGGCCGACGCTCTCCTGCATCTGCGCGCGCAGCCCGTCAAGCTGCTGCTGCATCAGTCCCAGGCTAGCGTCCGGCGGCGCGGCCGGCCGGCGGAGGAGCAGAATAACGATGCCGGCAAGGGCGATTGCCAACAGAGCCACAAGCAGCAGCGTCACCGGTTCCATCGTCGGAGTGATTATACGCTTCTATCCCCGGCGTCTCAACCAGTCGGCCAGCGCCCGCTGCTGCCGTTCCTTGAAGGCGGCGCCGATCCGGATGAATTCCAGCGTCTGGGCCAGCGCCCGATCGGCCGCGGCCACGCGGTTGGCCGGCTCCTCGAAGAAGCGCCGCACCTCATCTTCCCATTCCCGCCGCCAGACGTGGCGCAGCCCCTGGATCATCCGTGTCGCCCCCACGCTGCCGCATTTGTCCCGCAGCGCTTTCCAGTGCGTGATCATGAAGCGCCAGGCCTCGGCCTGCACGGCGGGATGGGCCGCCTGACCCAGCAGAAAGCGCAGCGGCTTCCAGGCGTCCTGCGACCGGACGGCGTCGGTGAGCGACAACTCCAGGTAGCGGCGCGCCAGCGCGGGATCGGGAAAATCGGCCAGCGCGACAAGATAGCGGTCACGCGCCTCCGGCGTGGGCGCATCCTTCAGGAGCGTGATGAAGCGCTCGAACTGGCTCGCATCTCCGGTGGTGGCGCGTAGCCGGGCCAGCGGCGTGGCCAGCGTGGGATCGACCGAGGCCGGATCGGCCAGCCACTGCTCGAAGCGCTCGAGCGCCTCGCGCCGCAGCGCCTCAGATTTGGCCACGCGCCCCAGCGCCCAGAGGCAGGCGGCGCGGGCCAGGCGCGCTTCGTCGTCATCGTGCTGTCCGCTCCAGCCGAAATGGCCCCAGAGAGGCGTGAAGAGCTTCGCCGCCAGCCTCGAGAGGGCGGGATCGAACTGATCGGTCAGCGTCTCCAGATAGCCGGCCAGCCCCTGCACGACCACGCGGGTACGGTCGCCGGAAAAACCCACCAGCGCCTCCATGAACTCTGCAATCGGCAGCGTGTGGTTCTGGCTCATCGCCCAGAGATCGTCGAGCAGGCTGATCCGCTCGGCCGGCTCCAGTCGAGTCAGCGCGCCCGAGCGCAGCGCCTCCCGCAGCGGCGGGGCGTGGAGCGCGCGGTAGAAGCCTGAGGCGCCGGCGTTTCCATAGAGCCAGGCGAATGGGCCCTGTCCTGACAGCGTGATGGTGGCCGATGGCTCTTTGAGCAGGAGGCGATGGGTGTTGATTCCGCTCCCATCGGCATATTTCAGCATGACGGGGACGGACCACCGCTGTGGAGACGCACAGGCGCCGGGATTGGCGCGGAAGCGCTGCTGCTCGATCCGGGCTGTCCGGCCGTCGGATGTGACCGCCACCTGCGGGAAGCCGGCCTGGGCGAACCAGTCCTGCGCGATCGCCGGGACGGGCTGCCCCGATGCCGCCTCCAGCGCGGCCCACAGATCGGCCGCCGGCGCGTTGCCATACTGGTGCGCGGCGATGTAGCGGCGGATGCCGTCCCGAAACCGCTCTTCGCCCAGGAACTGCTCGATCATCCGGAGCACGGCCGCGCCCTTCTCATAGGTCAGCGGGTCGAAGAGTTCTTCGATTTGCGCCGCATTGGTCACCTCGGCGATGATCGGCCGGGTGGAGTCCAGCGCGTCGAGGTTCAGCGGGATCTGCTTTTCCTGCTGGAACTCCACCCAGGAATTCCACTCCGGCCGCCAGTCATCGACGATCTTCACGGCCAGCCAGGTGGCGAATGATTCGTTCAGCCACAGATCGTCCCACCAGCGCATGGTGACCAGGTTGCCGAACCACTGGTGGACGATTTCGTGCACGATGACGTTGGCGACGACGCGCTTGGTGGCGGTGGAGGCGAGCGCCGAATCGACCAGCAGCCGCGAGTCGCGAAAGAAGATCGCGCCCCAGTTTTCCATCGCGCCCATGGCGAAGTCGGGCAGCGCCACCAGATCGAGCTTGGCGAGGGGGTAGCGCAGGCCGAAATAGTCGTTCAGCCGCGGCAGCGAGGCCGCGGCCACCTCCATGGCGAAGTCGGCGTAGCGCAACTGGCCCGGCGTGGCCGCGATCGAGACCCGGCAGCCGTCGATCGTTTTAGAGACTGACTCGAGGCGCGCGACGGCCAGGGCGAAGAGATAAGTCGACATGACGGGCGTCTCTTCAAATTCCACCCGCCGCGTTTTACCTTCGACCACGTCCGTTTTGGCCGGCATGTTGGAGAGCGCCGTCAGATGGGCCGGGACGAGAGCGGTCAGTAGAAAGCGGGCCTTGGCCGCCGGCTCATCGAAGCAGGGGAAAATCCGCCGGGCATCGGTCGCCTCGCACTGCGTGAAGGCGCAGCGTTCCTGCTTGCCGTCGATCACGGCCCGTCCTTCGTACAGCCCGCGCAACTGTTTATTCAGTGTGCCGGTGTAGTCGATGATCAGCGTGGCCGGGCCCGCGGGAATCGGCTCGGAGAGGGCGAGAGCGATGGTTTCATTCGGCTTGTCTTTCTCAATCTTGGCGGAGAGCCGCTTCCCCTTCACTTCAATCTGCGCGCTTTGAATCTTCAGCTCCAGCGCGTGGAGCATAATGGCCGACGTCGGCTTGGCAATCGTGACGGCAATCCGCACCGAGCCGGAAAATTGCGGCTCATCCGGATTGACCGTGAGCGTGATCTGATAGCGGTCGGGTGTGGCCGTCCCCGGCAACCGCCCGTGTATGAGAGTTTCCATGGCGCTTACATTACGCGAGTTGCAAAGCTGGAAGCAAGATTGCCTTGCTTGGGGCGATTTGGTAGAGTTCTTCGACACTTAGTAATCTATTCTAAAAAAATGGGTTTGAAAAATATATGAGCGACCTAGCTAGCCTTTTCGACGCACTATATTCTCGCCTTCTCTTGAGAGATTTTTTCGGAAAGGTCGTGCCGGGCATGATACTTATTGTTTCGATATCCATTGTGACATTCTCGCCTGATGATGTTTGGAAGTTCATTCAAAACGCATCGTTCTTGCCAATTGTTCTGCTGGTTGGATTCGCATGGATTGTGGCTTTTGCTGTGCAGGCGATAGGAGAAACAACTGGTCTGATTTGTTATCACACCTATAAGACGAATGCGGACTTTTATGTTCGTCGTCACCAATTTCTCCAGAGAACAAGCGTTCCTGAGCATCAGCAGCTTGAGCGCTTGGTTGTCATAAAAGAGGCCTGTGGAAACGGATATTTGGCATTGGGTTTGAGTGCACTTTTGTTAAGTCTAAACGCTCTGGTTACAGATGATGTTTGTGCCGTTCCCGATATTATTAAGTTACATTGGCCTGTTATCCTGTTTGTTGTAGGGCTGATCATATTCTTGGCAAAAATGCATTTTATTCATGTTCGAAGGCAGGACAAGTATATGAATGCCATTCTCAATGCATCGAATAGTGACGGAAAATAATGTAAAAATGTGGTCGGGGTGCTTTTTCCACATTCTCTTAAACAATGAATCCAGAGCTTAGGCGAAGGATCGAAGATTTAGAGAAACTCGTATTGAGCGTTCCTCTTTTGCCCACCTATCGACGGGATACTCTCCCGAAGGAAACAGCTGGACCGGGGATATACATATTTTCAGAAGGAGAACACTATCTATATGTTGGGCGTGCAGGTTCAATCCGAGAGCGAGTCCAACAACACTCTCGGCCATCTTGTAATAACAATAGCGCTCCCTTTGCATTTCGACTTGCGAAAGAAGTGTGTGGCGTCGGGTGTGCAAGCTACACAACCAAAGGCTCGCGCAAGGAGATCGAGAAAGAAATTATATTCCAACGCGCTTTTGCCGATGCAAAGGCCCGCATTCGTAAAATGGACATCCGGTTTGTCTTGGAGAAAGATCCTATTTCGCAAGCATTGCTCGAAATCTGTGTGGCTGTCGAGTTAAATGCACGATACAATGATTTCGATAACCATTAAGAAATAGTGCCCAGTGAAGCCTCGTATTTCGCTGATCACGATCTGCGTTGATGACCTGGAGCGGGCGGTGCGGTTCTATCGCGACGGGCTGGGGCTGAAGACGGAGGGGATCGTCGGGAGTTGGCTTGACAGGGGACAGCGAATTGGATACGCTAGGCCCAAATAGTGAGTGCACAAATGGCCTCCAAAATCGAAGAGTTAGCGGCCCAAATTGCCACCTTGGATGAAGCCCAGCAACGGGCTATTCTGGACCGTGTGGCGGAGTTAAATTACCGACACGGCTTGACGACGCTCTCCGAGCAGTACCGGGAACGGCTGCGCCGAAGCAATGAATTGAACCGGTCTGTGGACGAAATCCTAGCCAAGCTGAAGCAGACCCGCGAGGAGATCGCGGCACGTGACTATTCGTGAGTCTTCGAGATGAGTGGATCGTCCTGGACACGAATATCTGGATTTTCGGACTGCGCCGCCACCCGGATGCCCCGGCGTGCAGTTCTCTTCTGGATCGATTAAGCCAACTCCGGGTTGTCCTGCCGCGTCAAATTGTCCGGGAGCTTCAAGCGAATCTCACAGAAAGCGAGCTCCGGAGTTTGTTTCACCTTCTTGAGCAATTTCCGGATCGGATCAAAATCGAATGGGGCAAAGCGCAAATTAAAACCATTCAACGGTATGAACGGCTTGGTTGTCGCCGTGGAGATGCCGCGGTGGCGGCACACCTCGAAGAGCTGGGCATCCATATGCTGGTGACGGAAAATCGAAACTTCCTGAAAGGGATCAAGGAGTGTCCATTCCGCCAGCAAACTGCTGCTGATGCGCTGGCGGATTTATAAAAATAGTTTGCGCCACCCCATGAAGCTCCGTATCACGCTGATCACGATCTGCGTCGATGATCTAGGGCGGTCATTGCGCTTTTATCGCGACGGGCTGGGGCTGAAGACCGAAGGAATCGTCGGGACGGAGTTTGAGTATGGGGCCGTGGCCTTCTTCGAATTGGAGGCGGGGATCAAGCTCGCCCTCTGGCCGCGCAAAAGCCTGGCCCACGACTCGGGGCTGCCGGTGAGCCCGCCGAGCGCCACCGAATTCACGCTTGGCCACAACGTGGCCTCCAAGGCGGAAGTGGATGCGGTCATGGCGCAGGCCAAGGCGGCGGGGGCCGTGATCGTCAAGCCGGCCCACGAAACCTTCTGGGGCGGCTACGCCGGTTATTTCCAGGACCCGGATGGGCACCTCTGGGAGATCGCCTGGAATCCCCAGTGGCCTCCGCCGGAGTGATTTATTCCAGCAGCCCTTCCTGCCGGGCCAGCTCCTCGTCCAACTGCAACAGAAAGAGCGCCAAAAAAGTCAGTGCCTCGTCGGTGAAGCGCTCGCGGTAGTGCGGGTACATGGGGAGCGCCTTGGGGTTCTTCTCCAGCTCGAAACCCGGCACGATGAAGGCGCCCGGATCGACGATCGACTCGATCACATACTCCTTGGGCGTGGTGGCGTGGGCCAGTCCCGCCTTCACGCGCGCCTGATACTCGGGCGAGGCCAGACGCTGCGCGGCCGTGGTGCGCAGGATCAGCACCGGGCCGACCACGCCGACCCGCGCCCCCCGGATGGCCGGAATCTTGTGGCAGACGGCGCAGCCCATCTTTTGGATGATCACCTCCGGCGTGTCGGTCGGCAGCGCCATCTGCGCGGCACGGAGGAGCGCTTGCTCCTCTTCCAAAGAGACGGCCGGCTCCTCGGACGGCGGCGTCAGCCAGACCGCCCAGACGATCACGCCGGGCAGGAAGAGCAGGATCAGCCCCACGAGGGTCAGCGAGAGCTGCCGTTCCCGCCGGCCGCGCCAGATCAGCAGGCCGGCGGCGATTACCACGGCGGCCACGGTCAGCGCAATCAGGTGGTTCAGCGTCACGGCGGCCACCATACCAAATCCTTGACATTAAAGTCAGGGGGAGCATGCTCAGCTCCTCCCTGACAACCCCCATCGCCGTACGAACTGTAAGTATGGCTCGCGTGTCAAATCAACGCTCGGCTTTTCATGCGTAGCTTTGTCCAGCGGTCATTGTTACTATAGCGTTATGGACAATTCCGACGCGTCCGGCAACCCGGAGCTCGTCGCCCGGATCAAGGAAAAAATCCGGGCCAAGGGGCGGATCACCTTCGCCGAATTCATGGAGATGGCGCTCTACGAACCGGGACTGGGCTATTACATGAGCCCGGCGCCGCGCTCGGGTCGGGACGGCGATTACTTCACCGCGCCGGAACTCCATCCGGTCTTCGGCCAGGTGATCGGCCTGCAGTTGATCGAGATGGCCACATTGATCCGGGCACAGACCGGCGGGCCGGTCACGCTCCTCGAAATGGGGGCCGGGCGGGGGCTGCTGGCGGAAGATGTCTTGACGGTATTTCGGAAACAATGGCCGGGCTGGCCCGAAGGTATCCGCTATCAGGTCATTGAACTCAATCCGCGCGCCGTCGAGAATCAAAAAACGCGGCTAGCCCCGTTGCTTGGTGCCGGCGCGTCGATTGAATGGCATCAAACCTGGCCGCACGCGGCCGGCGATCTGGCCGGCGTCGTCTTCTCCAATGAGTTGATCGACGCCTTTCCCGTCCACCGGGTCGTCATGCGAGGCGGACAATTGCAGGAGCGGTACGTGGCGCTGGACGGGGAGCGCTTCGCCGAAGTGATCGATCAGCCCTCCACACCCGCACTGGCGGACTATTTTGCCCGGCTCGGCGTGACGCTTCCGGAGAATTTCGAAACCGAAGTAAATCTGCGCGCGCTGGAGTGGATGGAGCAGGTGGGGCGGGCGTTGAAGAGCGGCTTTGTGCTGACGATCGACTACGGCCATCCGGCCGAGGAACGCTACGCGCCGGCGCGACGGGGCGGCACGCTGGCCGGCTTTGCGGGCCACCGGCGCTTGGAGACGCCCTACGAGCGGATCGGCCTCCAGGATCTGACTTCCCACGTCGATTTCAGCGCGTTGGTGCGGGCCGGCCGGGCCTGCGGGCTGGAGCTGACCGGTTTCACCGATCAGGCGTCGTTTCTGCTGGGGTTGGGCGCGGCCGAGCTGATGGAAGCGCGGCTGGCCCGGCGCGAGGGGCTCGAGCGCGAGGTGGAGACGGCCGCCGTCAAGCTGCTGCTGTCGCCCGACGGGATGGGGCGCGTCTTCAAGGTGCTGATCCAGCACGCGGGGCTGCCGGCGACGCGGCTGCGCGGGCTGACGTTTCGCCCGTTTTTACCCCTGCCGTCCTTCGGACCGTAGGGCGCCCATATCGACGTGCTTTTGCTTGACATTCCATGGGAAGATCAATAAGATGTGATTTCTTCGCCGAGGAGAATCGGCGCCGATCCACTGGAGAATGTGACGCGTCAGCCCGGGGAAAATGACGATGCCAGGGACATTCGTGCCGAGCCATTATCTGCCGATCCTGCTCTTTGTGGTGATCGGCGTCGGCTTCGCCGTGGCGACGCTGATCATCGGCTACGTGCTGCGCCCTTCCCGCCCGTATCGTGAGAAGCTCATGGCGTATGAGAGCGGCGTCGATCCCTTCGGGGACGCCCGGTTGCCCTTTCCGGTCCGCTATTATGTGATCTGCATGCTCTTCGTCCTGTTCGATATCGAGGCGGTCTTTCTCTTCCCCTGGGCGGTCTCCTTCGAGACGCTCGGCCTGGTGGGATTGGTGGAGATGGTGTTGTTCATCGCGATTTTGTTCGTCGGCTACGTCTACGCCTGGAAAAAAGGGGCGCTGGAATGGGATTGATCGACGGCCAACTGGACGCGAACGTGATCACGCTCCGGCTGGATCAGGCCATCAACTGGGCGCGCAAGTCGTCGCTGTGGCCGATGTCGTTCGGGCTGGCCTGCTGCGCCATCGAGATGATGACCACCGTCTCGTCCCGCCACGACATCGACCGGTTCGGGGCGGGAGTTTTTCGCGCCTCGCCGCGCCAGTCCGACCTGATGATCGTGGCCGGCACCGTGACCCGCAAGATGGCGCCGGTCATCCGGCGGATTTACGATCAAATGCCGGAGCCGCGCTACGTCATCTCGATGGGCTCGTGCGCGACGTCCGGCAATATCTACGACAGCTACTGCGTGGTGCAAGGCGTCGACCAGTTCGTCCCCGTCGACGTCTACGTGCCCGGGTGTCCTCCGCGGCCGGAAGCCCTGCTCCACGGGCTTCTGACGCTGCAACAGAAAATTATGCAGGAGAAAGTGTTGGTGAAATGACGGGGGCGCCCGGCGGCGCGGCCTCCTGAGCCGAGCCGCCAGACGAGCGGGTCCCCCTTCAACGAGGGAAACGTCTGACATGCTGCCGATAGCCGAATCGATCGAGCGACAATTTCCCGGCGCCGTCCTGGAGTCCGGGGAGGCCTTCGGGGAGCAGACCGTCG
>JBFMAJ010000042.1:0-11483 GCA_040755775.1 Nitrospirota bacterium | reverse complement strand
GCGGCCATTCGGCGCCCGCTTGATCCCGTACTTTTCGAGCCGGTACCGGAACGACCGGAAATTGAGCCCCAACAGTTCCGCCGCCCGTTTTTTCAGTCCGCCGCTTCGATTCAGCGCCTGCATTAACAGCTTTCGCTCGAGGCCGCCCACCAACGCTTCCAAATCGACGCCTTCGGGCGGCAACTCCTCGATGGAAAACCGGCCTGACGCGGCGTCCGGCCGCTGGAGGCAGGCGCCGAGCAGGTCGGGCGTCAGCAGAGGGGCGGCCGCCAGGGTGACGGCGCGCTCAATCAGATGCTCCAACTCCCGGACGTTGCCCCGCCATTCATGCCCCGCCAGCACCTGCAGCGCGCCGGGCGCCAGGCCGGTCACCGGAGTCCCGGCGCCGTATTTTTTCAGAAAATGATCCACCAGCGCCGGAAGGTCCTCGCGCCGCTCCCGCAGCGGCGGCAGCCGGATCGGGATGACGTCCAAACGATAATAGAGATCTTCGCGGAACGTGCCCTCCGCCACCGCCCGCTCCAAATCCTTATTCGTGGCGGCAATCACCCGCACGTCCACGCGGATGTCCTTCGTGCCGCCGATCCGGCGAAACTCCTTTTCCTGCAACACCCGAAGGAGCTTCACCTGGATCGCCGGCGTCGTGTCGCCGATCTCATCGAGAAAAATCGTGCCTTCATGGGCCACCTCGAACAACCCCTCCTTGTTCGAGGTCGCTCCGGTGAACGCCCCTTTCATATGGCCGAACAGCTCGCTCTCCAAAAGCGATTCGGGCAGTGCGCTGCAGTTGATCGTCACGAACGGCTTGTCGCGGCGGCGGCTCCGCGAATGGAGCGCCCGGGCGACCAGCTCCTTGCCCGTGCCGCTTTCGCCGAAAATCAGCACGTTGCTCTGGCTGTCGGCGACCTTGTCGATCAACGCCAGCACTTTCTGCATGCCCGCGCTCCGGCCGATGATCTGCTCGAAGCCGTCGAGCTCATGGAACTGCTCCTTGAGCCGCCGGTTCTCCTCTTCCAGGTTGCGGTGATCGAGCGCCTTGCGGATCACCAGCTTGACCTCGTCGATCTGGAAGGGCTTGGTCAGGTAGTCGTAGGCGCCCGCCCGCATGGCCTCCACCGCGTTTTCCGTGGAGGCGTAGGCGGTGATCATCAGGACGATGGTTCTCGGCGAAATCTGCTTGACCGATCGCAGCAGGGCCAGCCCGTCCAGGCCGGGCATTTTGATGTCGGTCATCACCATGTCGAAAATATCCTGCTCGATCAGTTGCAGCGCCGCCTGCCCGTCGGCGGCCGTCGCCACGTAGTAGCCTTCCTTCCGGAGCACGATCGCCAAAAACTCGCGCATGCTCTTCTCATCATCGACGATCAGCAGCTTTTTCATCTCGTCAGCGCCGCCTCCTCGACGGCGGGAAGGGCCGCCGGCAGCGAGAGCGTCACCGTGGTGCCGTGCCGCTCGCGGCTGTCGATGTGAATGCGGCCGCGGTGGGCTTCGACAATGCGATGCACGATCGCCAGCCCCAACCCGGAGCCGCCGTGCCGCGTGGTGAAAAACGGCGTGAAGACCTGACTCAGATGCTCCGGTTTGATTCCCCTGCCGGTGTCCCGGATGCTGACCTCCACGCCGGCGTCGCCCGGCCGCCGGGCCGCCTGCACGAGCAGCGTGCCGCCCTGCGGCATGGCCTGCACGGCGTTCAGCAACAGATTCCACACGACTTGACGAAGCTGGTCGGGATCAGCCATCAGCCAGATCTCCGGGCTCTCGAACTCCTGCCGCACCGCGATGGACGGGCGGAAATCGGCGTGAGTGTACAGCAGCTTGACGGTTTCATCAAGAATCGCCGCGGCGTTGCAACGGGCCACGTGCAAATCGACGGGCCGGGTCGACGTCAGAAAGGCGGCGATGATCGTGTCGAGCCGGTCCATTTCGCGCAGCGCGATGTCCATCAGTTTACGGTGCTCGCCCTTCGGCGACAATTCGGCCCGCAAAATCTGCATCACGCCGCTGAGCGAGGCGAGCGGATTGCGGAGCTCATGAGCGACGCCGGCGGCCATTTCCGCCAGGCCCGCCAGCCGTTCGTTGCGCCGCATCTCCTCCTCCAGCCGCTGCACCTGGGTGAGATCCTGAAAGATGCCGAGAATGCCGCTCACCTCGCCTCGCTCGTCCCGCAGGAGCGACAGCGTCAACCCGACCAGCAGTTCGCCGCCGCCGCGATGCCTCGTGGGCACGTCGAACCGCTGCGCCGCCACGATGCGGTAGGGGTCGTCATAGTAGGGCCGGATCGCGGGCGCGTCGAACAGTTCGCGCCAGTGCCGGCCCCGCAACTCCTCCGCGGCATAGCCGGTGATCTCGGAGCCGGCCCGGTTCATGGAGGTGAAGCGCCAGGACAGATCGGTCGTCACCAGGCCGCTGCCGACGCTCTGCACGATGTATTGATGAAACCGCTGTAAATGCTGCAGGCCGGCTTCCTGCTGCTCCAGCTGCTGGCCCATGCGGTGCAGGCGGCTGATGAGCGAGCGGCTGAGCAGCGCCACGGCGAAAAACGCGGCGACGGTATAGGCAAGGAAATAGAGCCGCTCGCCGAACGGCCGGCCGGCGTCGGCCAGCCCGAACCATCCCAGGTCGGCGCCCAGCACCATCAGGCTGTACAAACCCGACGCGCTGGCGGCGGCCCACATGCTGCCGGGCCATCCCAGCAGGATGCCGGCGGCGATGATCGAAATCACGTAGAGCAGGTGAAACGGGCTGTCCGGCCCGCCGGTGCCGAGGATGAGCGCCGTCTCCAGCAACACGTCGCCGGTCAATTGCAGCACGGCTTGCAGGCGCAGCGTGGCCGTCTGGGAGAGCGCCAACCCGTAGAGAATGGTCAGCAGATAGGTGACGCCGATGAGCAGGTAAAAGACGGGAAGCGCCGGCGCGCGCCCCCCGTAGCCGATCGTCAGCAGGATGGAGCCGCCCAGGAGCACCGTGACCACGAGCACACGGAGCCCCATGAGCCACTTGAGTTTGCGCTGAAGCTCCGGAGCGGCCTCCACGGCGGGGTGGCGCGCCATGCGGGGTCAGCCGATCGCCGCGGCCATCTTGAAGATCGGCATGTACATGGCGATCACGATGAAGCCGATCACCACGCCGAGAAACACCATCAGCGCGGGCTCCAGGAGCGAGGTCAGGGTGGCCACGCCGGCGTCCACCTCGTCGTCGTAAAAATCGGCGATTTTCCCCAGCATGGCGTCCAGCGCGCCGGTCGTCTCGCCGACGGCGATCATCTGCACCACCATCGGGGGAAAAACTTTGGACGCGCCGAGCGGCTCGGAGACCGTTTTCCCCTCGCTGATGCTCTGGCGGGCCGACATGATGGCCTTCTCGATCACCACGTTGCCGGCGGTTTTTGAGACGATTGCAAGCCCGTCGAGGATCGGCACCCCGCTGCTGATCAACGTGCCCAGTGTTCTGGTAAATTTGGCGACCGCCGATTTGCGGATCAGGTCGCCGACGACGGGCGCCTGCAAAAGCAGCCGGTCGATGACCGTCCGGCCGCTGGGCGTTCCGTACCATTTTTTGATCGCGAACCCGGCGCCGATTGCGGCGGCGCCGATGATCCACCAATAGGTCTGGGCAAAATTGCTCATGGTGATGACGACCTGCGTCAGCACCGGCAAGGTTCCCCCAAAATCGGTGAACATCTGGGCGAAGATCGGGATCACCCAGACAAGCAGCACGGAGACCACAATGACCGCGACCGTCACGATCACGCCCGGATAGACCATGGCCGATTTGATTTTCTTTTTGAGCGCCATGGTCTTTTCGATGTGCTTGGACAATCGATTCAGAATCGTGTCCAGAATCCCGCCCGCCTCGCCGGCCGACACCAGGCTCACATACAGGTCGTCGAAAATCTTGGGATGCTTCTTCAACGCATCGGCGTACGTCGAGCCGGCCTCGACGTCGACCCGCAACTGGCCGATGGCGGCGGCCAGGGTTTTGTTCTCGGTCTGCGACGCCAGGATTTCCAAGCACTGCACCAGCGGCAACCCGGCGTCGATCATCGTGGAGAATTGCCGGGTGAAAATGACGATGTCCCGGTCGCTGACGCCGCCGCCGAAGCTCGGCAGCGAGAACGAGAGCTCCTTGGCCTTCTGCTGAATCGAGGTCGGCAAAATTTGCTGCCGACGCAGGACGGCCATCGCTTCATCGCGGGTTTTGGCCGAGATCTCACCTTTCCGGACCGTTCCCTGACGCGTCCGACCAACATAGGCAAATGTCGCCATGGCCTTGCCTCCTGACAATCCGTGTTATCCGTGCGCCACGCGGGCTCCCGGTCCCGGCCGCGATCCGCCGCGCCCGGCCGCCGATCCCTGCATGGAGCCCCGTTCGATCATGGAGATCAATTCTTCGGGATAACTGGAATGGCCGATCGCCTCCTCGTATGCAATCTGCCGCTTGACGTAGAGTTCGCACAGCGACTGGTTCATCGTCTGCATCCCGAATTGGTTCTGTCCGGTCTGCATGGTCGAATAGATCTGATGGACCTTGTCTTCGCGGATCAGGTTCCGGATGGCCGGATTCGGCACCATGATCTCCAGCGCCAGCGCGCGCCCCTGGCCGCTCGCCTTCGGCAGCAGGGCCTGCGACAGCACCCCCTCCAGCACGAAGGAGAGCTGCGCCCGCACCTGAGGCTGCTGGTGCGGCGGAAAGACATCGATGATCCGGTTGATGGTCTGCGCCGCGCTGTTCGTATGCAGCGTGGCAAAGGTCAGGTGGCCGGTTTCGGCGATCGTCAGCGCGGCTTCCACGGTCTCCAGGTCCCGCATCTCGCCGACCAGCACGACGTCCGGATCCTGGCGAAGAATGTATTTGAGGGCCGTCTTGAAGCTTTTCGTGTCGTGATTCACTTCCCGCTGGTTGACCACGCATTTCTTGTGCGGGTGCAGATATTCGATGGGATCCTCGATGGTGATGATATGCGCGTGCCGCTCGCTATTGATGAAATCGATCATGGAGGCCAGCGTGGTGGATTTGCCGCTGCCGGTCGGGCCCGTGACCAGCACCAACCCGCGCGGTTTTTTGACCAGCTCATTCACGATGGGCGGCAGGCCGAGCTCTTCGAACGTCATGATCTTGAACGGAATGACGCGGATGGCCGCGCCGACGGCGCCCCGTTGCTGGAACACATTGGCCCGGAACCGGCTGAGGCCCTTCAGGCCGAACGACAGATCCAGCTCGTTGTCTTCCTCAAACCGATGTTTTTGATTGTCGGTCAGCACGCTGTAGACCAACTGTTTCGTCTCGGTCGGCGTCAGGGGCGGCTGATTCATGGGCACCAAATCGCCGTCGATGCGGATCTGCGGAGGCGTGCCCGAGGTGATATGAAGGTCCGAGGCCCCCTTCTCGATCATCGTCTGCAACAGTTGCGCCAGATTGGCCATGAGGCTCCTTCTCAGTCGGCGAACGTGGTGTTGACCACTTCCTCGATCGTGGACACGCCTTCCTTGATTTTTTGCAGGCCGCTCATCCGCAAGGAGCGCATGCCGAGGCTGATCGCGCGCTTCTTGAGCTCATCGGCGGACACGCCCTGCAGGATCAGCTCGCGCAGCTCCTCGCCCACCGGCATCACCTCATATAACGCCACCCGGCCGCGGTAGCCGGTGTCGCTGCAATTCTGGCACCCCTTGCCCCGGTAACAAACGACGCCTTTGGCCTCTTCGGCCGGAAACCCGATCTCCACCAACGTCTTGGACGGCACCTTTTCCTCTTCCTTGCACTCGGTGCAAATTTTTCGGATGAGCCGTTGCGCCAGAATCAGAATGACGGAGGAGGCCACCAGGAACGGCTCGATGCCCATGTTCAGCAGTCGGTTGACGGTGCTCGGCGCGTCGTTGGTGTGCAGCGTGCTCAGCACCAAGTGGCCGGTCAAGGCCGCTTTGACGGCGATCTCGGCCGTTTCGAAATCCCGGATTTCGCCCACCATGACGACGTCAGGATCCTGGCGCAGGAAGGAGCGGAGCGCGGCGGCGAAATTGAGCCCGATGTCTTCCTTCATCTGGACCTGGTTCACGCCCATCAGGTTGTATTCCACCGGATCTTCGGCCGTCATGATGTTGATGTCTTCGGTGTTGATGTAATGCATGGCGGAATAGAGCGTGGTCGTTTTGCCGCTGCCCGTCGGGCCCGTGACCAGCACCATGCCATAGGGGCTGGTGACCGCCTTCAGGAAGTGCTCCAGCGCCGCCGGCTCGAACCCCAGTTTGGTCAGGTCCAGCGTCAGGTTGCCTTTGTCCAGAATACGCATCACGATCTTTTCGCCGAACAGGCAGGGCAGGGTCGATACGCGCAGGTCGACTTCCTTGTCCTTCATCTTGAGCTTGATGCGGCCGTCCTGGGGCAGCCGCCGCTCGGCGATGTCCAGGTTGGACATGATTTTCAGGCGGGAGGTCAGGGCAGCCTTCAGTTTCATCGGGGGAGCCATGGATTCAAAGAGCGAGCCGTCCAGCCGGTAGCGCACCCGGAATTTTTTCTCATAGGCTTCGATGTGAATGTCGCTGGCGCCCTTTTTGATCGCCTCGGTCAGCAAGAGGTTGACCAGCTTCACGACCGGGGCCTCTTCGACCGCCTCCTTCAGCTCGCCGACGGAGAGCTGGTCCTCCTGCTCTTCGATGACGTCGACGTTTTCTTCCGATTCGATGTTTTGCAGCACCGTTTGCAGCGACTGGGCTTGGTCGTAGTATTTGTTGATGGCCGCCGTAATGGCGCCCTCGGAGGCGACCAGCGGCACCACCTCGTAACCGGTCATGAACTTGATGTCATCAATGGCGAAGACGTCGGTCGGATCAACCATCGCCACGCTGAGCACCGCGCCCGCGCGCTTGACCGGCACGACGTGATATTTTTGGACGACTTCGGTGGGGATCAGCTTTGTGATCGCCCCGTCGATTTCGATGCTGGTCAGATCAACCGATGGGATGCCATATTGACGGCTCAGGAACTGCAACAGCTTTTCTTCGGTCACGAAGCCTAGCTTGACCAGCGTCGTGCCCAAGCGCCCGCCCTCCTTTTTTTGCTCCAGCAGCGCTTTTTGAAGCTGCTCTTCGGTGATCAGCGCGGAATTACACAGCAATTTGCCGAGGCGTTCCGCGCTCATGGCCGTCCCTTGGCCAACGTCGGACAGGAAACATCATCCTTGAGGATGGGCGGCATGTGCATGTGGATTCAGATTGACCCGTTGACGAAAAAAGTCTAGATGAGGTCCCAAATTTTGTCAAATCATGACAAATATTGTTATATTTTGGCCTCATGACCTTGATTTCGGCCCAAGGGCGGCTCGTCTCATCACGCGAACCGGCGCGCGCCGGCCGGTCCACAGCTCGAAGGCAAGCGCGCCCTGATAGACCAGCATCTCCAGTCCGTTCATGGTCCGGCATCCCGCCCGGCGGGCGTCTTTGAGCAGCCGGGTTTGCGGAGGGTTGTAGATCAGGTCGCAGACCAGGGAAAAGCGGCGCAACAACGCCGGGCGGATCAGGCGGGGATCCGTCGGCTTCAGGCCGACCGCGGTGGCGTTGATCAGCCAGTCGCAGCCGACGGTCTCGCGAGCCAGCGACGCGGGCGACAGCGCGATGGCGCGAAGCGCGGCCGGCGATCGCCTGAATCGGGTCCTGAGATGCTTGGCCAACGCCGCGGCCCGCCTTCGCGTTCGATTCGCAATCAGCACCCGCGCCGCGCCGGCCTGCAGGAGGGCCGCCGCGACGCCCCGGGCCGCCCCGCCGGCGCCCAGCAGGCAGACGGATCGTCCACGCGCCGATGCGCCCAGCGTCTTCTGCAGCGCCAGCAACAATCCCCGTCCGTCGGTATTATGGCCGACCAGGCGGCCGCGCCGATTCACGATGGTATTCACGGCGCCGACGAGCCGGGCCTCCGCCGTCACCTCATCCAGATAGGAGATCACCCGTTCCTTGTGGGGAATCGTCACGTTGACGCCGGCCAAGCCCAGCGCGCGAATGGCGCCGACCGCATGGGGCAGTGTCCCCCGCGCCACCGCAAAGGGCACATAGACATAGTCGAGCCCCGCGGCGCGAAACGCGGCGTTCTGCATCGCCGGCGAGCGCGAATGGCTCACCGGATCCCCAAAAATCCCGACGAGTTTAGTCTGGGTCATTGTATTCAGGGGGAGATGCTCCTCTCCCCCTGAGGACCCCCATCGCCAACGTTGAGTTTCGACATGGCTTGCGTGTCAAACCAACGCTCGGCGTGTCTTCGCGTATCAAGTACAATCACCGGATGGCCGGCTCGGTGCGCATCGAGCGCACTCCCCGATAGACGTACTGCAGCCCCGAGCCGACCGTCACGGCCGCCGCCAGCAGCGCCGCCTGGTCGAGCCAGCCGTTCGATTGCGCCAGCGCCACCAACGTCAACTGCAGCACCACGTAGCCCAACTGCAGAACCGTCGTCACCTTGCCCAGCCACGTCGGCGTGATGTCGATCTGCACGTTGAGCAGGTGCAGCAGCAGGGTGCCCGACGCCAGAATCACGTCCCGGCTGACCACGATCGTCGTCAGCCAAATGGGCACGTGCTGCATGATGGACAGCGTGATGAAGGCCGAGGTCAGCAGCATCTTGTCCGCCAGCGGATCGAGATACATCCCGACCCGGCTTCGTTGATTGGACAGCCGGGCGATCAAACCGTCCAATCCGTCCGTGGCGGCGGCGATGACAAAGAGGCCCAGCGCGTATTCGAACCGGCCGTAAATGACCAAATCGATAAAGACCGGCACGCAGAGAATGCGCAGAACGGTCAAAATATTGGGAAGATTCACCATGGAATCACAATGACACGGCCGGACGATTATAACGGAAGGACTATGGCCATGCAAATTTTCCACAGGAAATGTGAACATACTGTGGATAACGCGCCTCCAATCTCCGTGCCAATGACCGTCTCATGCGGCTTCCAACCATATTGCCCAAGATTTAGGCAAGAATTATTTCGCGTTTCCGCGCGGATGGGCGCGTTCGCGGACTTTCAACTGATCGATCCGCCGCGCGCCATACAAGATCTTGTGAGCACACCGCCGCGTCCATCAAAATTTCGCGCGCGCGAACACAGTTGCAAGTCGGGGCTTCCGCGGCTATAATGCGAACCGGTTGGATGCGAACATGACCCCTTCCATTTCATCCGTTCCGGGCAAAGGCCGGCTGCGCGTCGAGATTCACCAACTCGAAGGATTCGATCGACGCGACAAATCGTTCAATCGCAACGTGGAAATCTGGCGTACGCCGGACGGCTACGTCGCCTATTTTCAATACGAAGGGTTGGAGCTCCAAAGCGTTCCCGGCTTGCGGCCGGCCGACGCCCTGCGGACCCTGGTGGAACGGCTCTCCCGACACGGCATCGCCAGAATCCGGACGCGATTGAACTTCAAGGGCAACCGGTATCTGGCCGAACGGATGCCGTGGGTGAATCACGGCGAGCCGGCGCACGCGGCCGCCGCATCGTGACCGCATTTTCGCAGCTTCGCCGCCGCCATCTGGAACTCGTTTCTTTGGCCGTCGGGCTGCTCCTGCTGGCGGCCGTGACAACGGTGGTGTTGGCCCTCGATCGGGGCGAATGGCTGCTGGCCGCCGCCTTGGCCGTTCTTTCCGTCCTGTTCTGCGGCTACGTCATCGACGCCGAATTGAAGATCCGAGCCCTCAATCAACAACTGCTCAATGAAGAATTCTCCTACTTGGAAGCGCAGGCCCGAGAATCCATTCTGAACAGCAAGATCAAGGAGCTGACGGCGCTGCGCACCGCGCTCGAGGCGCTGGCCATGGAGCGGCGCCCCGAGAAAGCGCTCGAGACGATCCTGAGCCAAGCCTGCTCGCTTTGCGGCGTCTCGCGCGGGTCAATTATGTTGATTGACCGCCAATCGCAGCGGTTTGTCATCGCGGCCGCCCGGGGATTGAAGCCGGAATATCAATCGCAGGCGCAGCGCGTGAGCGACAGCGTCGCCGGCCAAGTCGTGGCGTCCGGCCAGCCGCTCCTGATCACCGGGGACATGAAGGTCTCCAACATCACCAACTTCATTTCCAAAGAGGCCGTGCTGCGGGCCAGCCTGTGCTTGCCCCTTCGGATCAACGGCGAGGTCATCGGCGTGCTGAATTGCAGCGCCGTGGGAGCGCAAGACCGCATGTTCACGGAATACGATCTCCAACTGATGTCGCTGTTCGCGCATTACGCCGAACTGGCGTTGGAGCGGGCGCAGGCCGGCGCGCCGCGCGTTCGAATCCACTCCGGCTCGTAACGGCCGCCAAGCCGGGCGCGCCTATCCGGCATGACCCAGCCGCAGCCGATCGGCCGCGGCCTTGGTCCGTTCGTTCTCCTCTTTCCGTTCCGTCCGGTCGCCGCCCTCCCCGGGGCCGGCGTCTCCCTCGGCGGCCAACGCGAGCGCCCGCTCGATCGTTTTGAGCGACGAGCGCCAGCGATCCAAAAAGAGGCGTTTCTCCCGCCGCATCTCTTCCAGCTCCCGCGTGATCCGGCGCAGTTGCTCCCAACCGTCCTGCATCAGGCGCTCCGCCTGCAGCTCGGCCTCCTTCAGCCGGAGATCGACCTCTTTTTGGGCGTTTCGCTTCATCTCTTCGACCACCTGCTGGGCCGCCACCAGCGTGTTGTTCAGCGCCGCCTCTTTTTTGCGCAGCTCCAGCAACTGCAC
Source organism: Nitrospirota bacterium (assembly GCA_040755775.1). Classification (GTDB taxonomy): domain Bacteria; phylum Nitrospirota; class Nitrospiria; order JACQCE01; family JACQCE01; genus JBFMAJ01. The sequence continues at coordinate 804 of JBFMAJ010000042.1, read as the reverse complement.
CTCCAGCCCCGCCGCCTGTTCGCGGGCCGCCTGCAACTCGGCCCGGTGCGTTTCCAGCGTCGCCCCGATCCTGTCCAAGAAGGCATCAACCTCCCGCCGGCTGTAGCCACGGAACGAAAGGCCGAACCGCACTTGCTGCACGTCAATGGGTGTCAATTTTTCCATCTGTTCCCTCCACGCCCTGCTCCAGCCACCATAGCACAGATTGCCGAACCCTGCGGCGCCCGCGGCTTAGCGAAGCTGCGCCGCGATATCCATCAGCGTGCGGACCAAAAACATCCGCAAAAAGTAAATCAGCAGAATGACGATCAACGGCGAAAAATCGATGCCGATGCCGTAGCCGCCCATCATCCGGCGAACGGGGTAGAGCACCGGCTCCGTCAATTTATAGAGCGCCTGCACGATGGGGTTGAACGGATCCGGATTGACCCAGGAAATCAGCGCGCGGGCGATCATGATCCACATGTAGAGGACGAGCACCATATCGAGCACGGTCGCCACCGCGTTGAGCAGATTCGCCAGCACGATCATCGGCTATTTGTTTCCTTTTCCCAATTGGGCGGCCCGCCGGGTCGCCGCTTCCACCGCGTTCATCAGCGCCGCGCGAACGCCCCCCGCTTCCAGCTCGCGCAGGCCGGCAATGGTCGTGCCGCCGGGCGACGCGACCCGGTCTTTCAATTGCCCCGGATGCTCGCCGGTCTGCAGCACCAGTTGCGCGGCGCCCGCCACCGTGCGCGCGGCCAACTGCATCGCCACCTCGCGCGGCAATCCCATTTTGACGCCCCCGTCCGCCAGCGCCTCGAT
>JBFMAJ010000041.1:0-11520 GCA_040755775.1 Nitrospirota bacterium | reverse complement strand
AAGCGATTTCGCGAAATCGCCGACCAGGCCGGCGCCCTGTTGATGGTCGACATGGCCCACATCGCCGGGCTGGTGGCCGCCGGCCTGCATCCCTCCCCGGTCCCCTACGCCGACATCGTCACCACCACGACCCATAAAACGCTCCGGGGCCCCCGTGGCGGCATGGTCCTCTGCCGGACGGCGCACGCGAAGGCGATCGACAAATGCCTCTTTCCGGGCATCCAGGGCGGCCCGCTGATGCATATCGTCGCGGCGAAGGCCGTCGCCCTCAAAGAAGCCCAGAGCAAGGCGTTCCGGACCTATCAGCAGCGCATTCTCGACAACGCGCAGGCGCTCGCCGCCGCGCTGGTGGCTCGCGGCTACTACATCATTTCCGGCGGCACCGACACGCACCTGATGCTGGTCGATCTGCGCCCCAAGGGCGTGACCGGAAAGGATGCCGAAGCCTGGCTCAATCAGGCGGACATCGTCGTCAACAAGAACGCCGTACCCTTCGACGATCAGCCGCCGGCCATTGCCAGCGGCATCCGGCTCGGCACGCCGACCGTCACCACCCGCGGCATGCGTCCGGCCCAGATGAAGGCGATCGCGGAGTTGATCGACACGGTGATCAGCGAACGCGGCGACTCACGCGCGATCGATGCGGTGCGCAAGCGCGTCAAAGCGCTGTGCAAGGCGCATCCCTTTTACTAACTTATGCGCTGCCCATTCTGCGAGAAGCTCGACAATAAGGTCATCGATTCGCGCCTGAGCAACGACGGCGAGTCGATCCGCCGGCGCCGCGAATGCCTCGACTGCAAGCGCCGGTTCACCACCTATGAGCGCAGCGAGCAGACCCTGCCGCTGGTGATCAAAAAAGACGGCCGGCGGGAATCATTCAACCGGGCCAAAATCCTGTCCGGCCTCCAGAAAGCGTGCGAAAAGCGGCCGGTCAGCGTCGATACGCTGCAGGAGATCGTCGACCGCATCACGCGCAAGATCCAGGAGATGGGCGAATCGGAAATTCCCAGCCAGCGCATCGGCCAGGAGGTGATGGAAGAGCTCTACCGGCTGGACCAGGTGGCCTACGTGCGGTTCGCGTCGGTTTACCGGGACTTCAAGGACCTGCATGCCTTCATGGCCGAGCTGAAGTCATTGATCCGGGAGGACCATAAAGAGCCTCTCCCGCAGGGCTCCCCCCACAGCTCCCCCCACAGCTCCCATGACGCCGGGGCCCTCACGCCCCCGCACGATATCGACGCCGCGCCGCCCGTCGCGCGGCGAAGCCAGCGCCCGGCCTAGCCCCGTTCCCGCCGGATCGCGTCCGCCATGCGGACGACCCGCGCCATCGCCGCCACGTCGTGCACCCGCACGATGTGCGCGCCGTGCAGCACGGCCGCGGCCACCGCGGCCGCCGTGCCCTCCAGCCGCTGCTCCACCGGCAGTCCCAGAATCTTTCCAATGAACGACTTGCGGGAGGGGCCGACCAGGATCGGCCGGTCCAACGGCGCCAGCCGCTCAAGCTGCCCAAGAATCTGAAGGTTGTGGCGCACCGTCTTGCCGAACCCGATGCCCGGATCGATAATGATCCGGCGCCGGTCGATGCCGGCCGAGCCGGCTGCGGCGATCCGCTCCCGGAAAAAGCGCAGCAGCTCGCCCATCAGCGAGCGGTAGCGCGGGGCGCGTTGCATCGTGGCCGGCGCGCCCCGCATGTGCATCAGCACGACGGGCGCGCGCGCCTCGGCCACCACCTCTGCCATCGCGGGATCGCCGCGCAGCGCGGTGACGTCGTTGACCATGGCCGCGCCCGCCGCGATCGCCCGCCGAGCCACTTCGGCCTTCGAGGTATCCACGGCGATCGGTACCCGGCAGCGCCCGGCCAGCCGTTCGATCACCGGGAGCACGCGGCGGAGCTCCTCCTCCAACGGCACGGGCGCGGCGCCCGGCCGGGTCGATTCGCCGCCGATGTCGATCAAGTCGGCGCCTTCCTCCGCCATCCGCTCGGCGCGCTCGACGGCCGATGTGGCGCTCACAAAACGGCCGCCGTCGGAAAAGGAATCGGGCGTGACGTTGAGCACGCCCATCACGTGAGGGCGCGCCGAGAGATTCAACCGATGGCCGCCGCAGTGCAGGAGGTAGCGCGACGGGGCCCGGGGATGATGCGGCCGCGTCATGAGGGAGCGCGGCGGGGCGCTAGGAGGAGAGCGCGGCGGCCCGTTCCCGGATAATCTGCTCGATTTCCGGGCCTTCCAGCACTTCCCGTTCCAGCAAGGCTTCGGCGATGCCCTTGAGCGCGTTCATGTTGGTGTGAATGATCGTTTTGGCGCGCTCATAGTTTTCCATCACGAGCCGCTTGACTTCATTGTCGATCTCGATCGCCGTGTGCTCGCTGTAATCCCGGTGCTGGGAAATTTCCCGGCCGAGGAAAATTTCCTGTTCCTTCTTTCCGAAGGTCAGGGGACCGAGCTTCTCGCTCATGCCCCATTCGCAGACCATCTTCCGGGCCAGGTCGGTCGCTTTCTCGATATCGTTGCCGGCGCCCGTGGTCATGTAGTTGAGCACCAGCTCCTCGGCCACCCGGCCGCCCATCAGGATCGCGATGTTGTTGTAGAGAAAGTCCTTGGGATAGGTGTAGCGGTCGTCCACCGGCAACTGCATCGTCACGCCCAGCGCGCGGCCGCGGGGAATGATCGTCACCTTGTGGATCGGGTCGGTCCCGGGCAGCATCTTGGCCACCAGCGCGTGGCCGGCCTCGTGAAACGCGGTCGTGCGCCGTTCTTCTTCGCTGATGATGACGCTGCGCCGCTCGGTCCCCATAAGCACCTTGTCCTTGGCCGACTCGAAATCGTGCATTTCGACCGATTTCTTGCCCTTGCGGGCCGCCAGCAGCGCCGCCTCGTTGACCAGATTCTCCAGATCGGCACCCGCGAAGCCCGGTGTGCCGCGGCCGATGACCTCCAGGGAGACATCGCCCGCCAGCGGGACTTTCTTCGTGTGCACTTTCAAAATATCGACCCGCCCCTTCAGATCGGGCCGGGCCACCACCACCTGCCGGTCGAACCGGCCGGGGCGCAGCAGCGCCGGATCGATGACGTCGGGCCGGTTGGTCGCCGCCACCAGGATGACCCCCTCGGTCGTGTCAAAGCCGTCCATCTCCACCAGCAATTGATTGAGCGTCTGCTCCCGCTCGTCGTGGCCGCCGCCCAGCCCGGCGCCGCGCAGCCGCCCCACCGCGTCGATCTCATCGATAAAAATGATGCAGGGGGCGTGTTTTTTGCCCTGCTCGAACAGATCGCGCACGCGGCTGGCGCCCACGCCGACGAACATTTCGACGAAGTCCGAGCCGCTGATGCTGAAGAAGGGCACGCCGGCCTCTCCGGCGATCGCCTTGGCCAGGAGCGTTTTGCCGGTCCCCGGCGGGCCGATGATCAACACGCCTTTCGGAATCCGGCCGCCCAGCTTTTGGAATTTGGGCGGGTCCTTCAAAAAGTCGATGATCTCGGAGACTTCCTGCTTGGCCTCATCGACGCCCGCGACGTCGGCGAAGGTGATCTTCTTGCGGTCCTCGGAGAGCAGCCGGGCCCGGCTTTTGCCGAACGACAGCGCGCGGCTGCCGCCCACCTGCATCTGGCGCATGAAGATGATCCAGATGACGATCAGCAGAATGAAGGGCCCCCACGTGTAGAGGAAGGCCAGGTACCAGGGGTTGCCGTCGGGCGGCTTGACGCTGATGCGGACCTCGTTCTGCCGCATGACGTCGACCAGATTCGGATAATCGGCGGCGTAGGTCACGAAATGGGCGCCGTCCTTCATGGTGCCCTCGATCTGATGTTCCTTGATCGTGACCTCGCTGACTTCGCCCCGCTCCACTTTGCTCATGAAGTCGCTGAACACGAGCTCATTGCGGGGCTGACTGGTGGGAAAATTGAGCAAATTGATAAAGACGACCGTCACCACGCCGAGGACGATCCAGAGCGATAAGGTTTTCATCCACTTTTGATTCATGATCGGGATCCGCTACGACGTTCCGTCAGGCGCGTCGCACTTTGATTGTAATATAGCACAGCATCCCCGTCTTCCGCCACACCGCGCCTGCCGGTCCGCAGGGTGCCTTACTCAAACTGCAACTGTTCCAGCACCGCCAAGTAGGGCAGATTCCGGTAGTTGTTTTCGTAGTCGAGGCCGAACCCGACCACGTACTTGTTCGGAATGGTGAAGCCGACGTAGTCGATGGCGACCTCGACTTTTCGCCGGGAGGGTTTGTCCAGCATGGCGCAGACTTTCAAGGAGTTGGGCTCCCGCGCCTGGAGCCGCTTCAACAGGGATTTGACCGTCAAGCCCGAATCGATAATGTCTTCCACCAGGAGAACGTCGCGGCCTTTGATGTCCACCGTGAGGTCGGAGACCACCTTGATCTGTTTGCGGCCCCTGGCGCTCGACCCGCGGCTGGTCACCAGGAGAAAATCGACCGTCAGGGGAATCGAGATGGCCCGGGCCAGATCGGCGTAAAAGGCAAAGGCGCCTTTGAGCACGCCGACCAGGATCAGGTCTTTGCGCACGTAATCCTGCGAGATTTGGTGGCCGAGCTTCTGGATGCGCCGCTGCAACACCACCTGGTTGATCACCGGCTTTCCGAAAATTCGTTGCTCCGTGGCCGGCTCCTTCTTCTGCTCCATGCTGCTCCCCTTTATCCCCCGCGTCGATTCGCCGCCGGCGCGTCCATTCTCTCCGCGAGCCGGCGCTCGAACCGAATCTGCGTCTGATCAAATTCCACCGCGACACCGCCCCTCAGCCTCACCCGACCCGAAGCGCCGTCGCCTGCCTGCCGGCAGGCATGGCGCAGCCGGCCCAGCAGCTCCTGAATCCCGCGCGCGCCGCCCGCGGCGCCGGCCGACAGGACCCGCAGCGCGCGATGCAGCCACCAGCGCTGCACGGCCGGGGGCTGGCGCAGCCACGTGTCCCGATCAAAGATGAGCCGATCCGGCGCGGCGCCGATCAGCCCCTCCCGCCAGATTGCCGCCAGCAACTCCTCCATCAGCCGCCCCTCTTCAGCCATCAGCATGGCGGTGTTGGCCAGCGCCGGCACAATTGCCGGATTATAATCGCGGGCGAGCCGCGGCAACAAGTCCGCGCGCAAGCGATTCCGGGTGTAATGTGGATCATCGTTGGAGCGATCCCGCCGGTAGGCCAGTTCATGGCGCGTCAAATACTCGAGCACCGTGTCCCGCGTCACGCGGAGCAGCGGCCGCACGATCCGGCCGTCCCGCACCAGCGGTATGCCGGCCAGCCCCACGGGCCCCGTGCCCCGCAACAGCCGCAGCAGCAAGGTTTCGGCCTGATCGGTGGCCGTGTGGCCCACGGCGATCCAGGCCGCGCCCGTCCGGTGGGCCGTTTCTTCAAGAAATCGATACCGCTCCGCCCGGGCCGTCTCCTGGATGGAACGCCCGGCTCGTTTGGCCCGGACGCGCACATCAATGCGGCCGGCCGTAATCGGCCACCCGTACCGCCGGGCGGTCTCCCGCACGAAGGCCTCATCTTGATCGGCGTCGCGGCCGCGCAGGCCGTGGTGCAGATGGGCCACATGAATCAACCCGGTAAAACGTCCCCGGCGGGAGGCGCGGCCGGAGAAGAGCCGCGAGAGCGCATCGAGCAGACAGACCGAGTCGGGCCCGCCTGAGACGGCCACCAGGACCGTCTGCGCCGGCGAGGCGTCAGCCGGACAGGCGCCGACCTCCCGCAGCACGGCGGAGACGGCGGCCAATAGCGGGTCATGTGTGCTCACGGCCGCCTCATGATCGGGCGCGCCCCAACCGGCCTTGAATGGCGGCCACGTCGCGCGCAATCTGCGCTTTCAGCTCATCAGCGGAAACGAACCGGCGCTCGCTGCGGATGCGGGCGACGATGGCCACCTCCAGTGCCTGGCCGTACAACGAGCCGGAGCCGGGATAGTTCAGCAGATGGACCTCCACCACCCGCTCGGTTTCGTTGAACGTGGGGCGCGTGCCGATGTTGATGGCGCCCTGATAACGGGTGCTCTTGTCCTGCGCCGGCCGGCCCGCCACGTCGACCCAACCGGCATAGACGCCGTCGGCCGGCAGCAACTGATCGGCCTGGCGCAGATTGGCCGTGGGAAAGCCCAGATGCTCTCCCCGGCCTCGCCCGCTGATCACATCGCCCAGGAGCATGTAAGGACGGCCCAGCAACCGGGCCGCCTCTTCCACGCGCCCCTCCTCAATCAACTGGCGGATGAGCGACGAACTCACCACCTGGCCGCCCACGACGACCGGCGGCTGCACATGCACCGCAAAGCCCGCGGCACGGCCCAGCTCGGCCAGCAGCGGGGGCCGCCCCTGGCGGTCCTTGCCGAAGGCGAAATTCTCGCCGACGCAGACCTCGGCCGCCCGCAACCGGTCGATCAGCACCTTGTGCACAAAGTCGGTCGGGCTCTGATCGGCGAAGGCGGCGGTGAATTTGGCGCAGGCGACCTGCTCGACGCCGCACTGCTCCAGCAGGCGAACCTTCAGAGGAAAGGGCGTCAGCAACGGCAGCGGGGGCTTGGGCCGCAGCACGCGCACGGGATGGGGCTCGAAGGTCAACGCCAAGCTCACGCCGCCCATCGCGGCGGCCCGCTGCACGGCCGTGCGGATGATCGCCTGATGGCCCAGGTGGACGCCGTCGAAATTACCCATGGCGACTACGACCGGACGGCGCTCCGCCCGAAGATCCGGCAATCCTTGTACCAGCTCCACGAGTATTCCTTACGCGATCGATCGGCGCGCACGAGCGCGCGATGGCGGGTTAGCCATGCCGGCGCAGCAGCGTCGCTGCGGTTTTGGCGAAGTAGGTGATGATCAGATCGGCGCCGGCACGTTTGATGGCGGTCAGCGTCTCCAGCATCGCCCGCTCCTCGTCCAGCCAGCCGAGCCGGCCGGCGGCCTTGAGCATCGAATATTCCCCGCTGACCTGATAGGCCGCGACCGGACGATTGACGCGCTCCTTCACCCGTCGAATGATGTCCAGGTAGGGCAGCGCCGGCTTGACCATGACGGCATCCGCGCCTTCCGCCACATCCAGCTCCACTTCCCGCAGCGCTTCCTCGGCGTTGGCCGGATCCATCTGATAGCTCCGGCGGTCGCCGAACTGCGGCGTGGAATGGGCCGCATCGCGGAACGGCCCGTAAAAGCTCGACGCATATTTGGCCGCATACGACAGAATCGGCGTTTCGGCGTGGCCCGCCTGATCGAGGGCCCGGCGGATCGCGCCCACGCGCCCGTCCATCATGTCGGAAGGCGCCACGATGTCGGCGCCCGCCGCCGCGTGCGAGAGCGCGGCCTTGGCCAGCAGCTCCAGGCTGGGGTCGTTCGCCACGTCGCCCTTCTCCACCACGCCGCAATGGCCGTGGCTGGTGTACTCGCAGAGGCAGACGTCGGTGATCACGACCAGCTCGGGCCGCTGATCCTTCAGGGCGCGCACCGCCTGCTGCACGATGCCGTCATCGGCGTAGGCTTCCGAGCCCCGCTCATTTTTGCGCGCCGGCACGCCGAAGAGCAGCACGGCCGGCACGCCGGCGTCAACCAGCTCCTGCGCTTCTTTGATCAGCAGATCGACAGAGAGTTGCGAGACGCCCGGCATGGAGGCGACCTCGTGGCGCACGCCCTTGCCGTGCACGACGAAGAGCGGCGCGATCAATTCGTCGGGCGACAGGCGCGTCTCCCGCACCATCCGCCGAAGCGGCTCGGTGCGGCGCAAGCGCCGGGGGCGGTAAATCGGAAACTGGGCCATGACGGCTCCCCTACACGGGTGGCAACGCGCTGATCATTCTACTGAATTTCTGAGGGGTTGGCAAGCGCGCAGGTCTCCGTCAAGGCATCGGCGGGGCGCTGCTCTGCGCAAACCCGAGCTGCTCGGCCGCCGGCAGTTGCGCTGCGTTGATGAGCGCGTAATGTCTGGCCGCATAGGCGGGACAGATATCGCAGGCCATGCAGACCATGAGTTGCTCGATGGCCGTCTGAAGCACGGTGACGCCCGCGTCTTCCAGCAGCCGTTTGGTATCGGGCGGCGTGTAGGTGAGGGGCTGGCATTGCTTGCCGCCGACGTACTGCGCCACGACCCAGGTTTGATCCTGACCCGGTGTTTGCGATTCCGCCCGAAGTGCAGACTGACAACCAGTCAGGGAAAAGATCACGACTGCGATCGCCGATAAAAATTTTACCTTGTTGGGAAGCATCAGATCCGAAGCCCGATGTCGAACGTGCCCGCGTAGCCGTCGCCGGCCGGCGCCACCGGCAGCATTAACCGGTCACCACCCCGCCGGAAAATGCCGTCCTGGTGATTTAAAACCGTGCGGCGGCCTCGCGACTGGTAGGGGGCCTGCTGATGCACATCGTCCGTAATCGATTCATCGAAATAGATTTGTGATGTGAAGTCATATCCGAACCACGATGGCGGACGGGAACGAATTTTGAAGTGCAGGTGGACGGTGCGGCCCGGATACCAGCCGGGATAGATCGTCAGGAATTTGGCGACGCCGTTACCGTCCGTCCGCTGATAACCGCGCAGGAACCGCTTGTCCCGGGTATTGAACATTGGATCGCGCACGCCGGAATAGACGCCGAAGGCGTCGCAGTGCCAGAGATCGACGACCATGCCCGGCAGCGGCAGGCATGAGGTGCCCTCAATGCGGTGGACGCGGAAGGTAACTTCCAACGGCACGCCCGGCTGCATCGAGCCGTCCGACGGCTCGGCCCGGATATCGGCGCGCGCGGGCCGGTCGGCCACGAAGTAGGGCCCCTCCATCTGCTCCGGCCGGACGATGCAGGGCGGCGCGCCGGCAAAGCCGCGGCAGCCCAGCGCCAGCACGGCCGCCGTCGCCCCCATAAAACCGAGCATTTCGCGACGAGTCGGCATCGGATCCTACGTTACAAGGAGGCACCGGGGCTTTGCAAGGCACATCCCCCCCGCTCCCCTGCTTGCCGGCAGGCGGGGCAGCGAAATTGTTCTCTGACCCGGATTTGCCGGATTTTCTAGGCAGCCAAGGTAAAAACTTTTTCAACCGCTTGGGGCAGCTCGATGGAAATGAAATAATCGGCGGGATAGAGATAGTCTTCACCGGATTCGTCAACGACTCGGATCTGCTGATGCGTGGCGGCCTGGTCGTCAGGGATGACCCTATAGATTTTCTTTAGCTCGAGCGAGGCAGCATAACCCTTGTTCTTAACGCACACGGCGAAACGCCTTCTGAATTTTGGCTTGTCCATCCTCTCACGATGATGTGGAACGGGAGACGCGGATGCGGCCGCCACGAACCGTAATGATTGACTGTTCCGAAAGTTCACGAGCATGGCGTGCCAGCACCTTCTCCATGAGCAAGATACGCTTCTCCGTTGGGACATCAGGCAGACGAATCAACCCGCAATGGCGCGCCTTTTCCATAAACACAATTTCTCCAAAATCCTTATCCATTGTGACAACGATTCGTCCTTCCTGTGCAGCCCACTCAAGAATGGCCCGGTCGCCGGGATCGCGCCCCCGCTCGCGAGACTCAACCACATCATGCCCCTGCGCCCGCAACCAGTCCGCCAAGCGCCGGCCAGCACACCGATCAATGAGGAATTTCACTTGCCGGCAACGTGCACGGCATCAAGAGAATCGTGAGCAATCACAGCGTGAGCATAGGCTAGGCACGCTTGGATATCTTCCCGCTCTAAATCGGGATAGTCCGAGAGGATTTCCTCCGCTGACACGCCTTGAGCAAGCAGGCTGAGAATCAGTTCCACCGAAATTCGCATGCCGCGGATAATCGGCTTTCCGCTGAAAATCTCTGGATTAGCCGTAATCCGCTTTAACAGCTCTTGCTCGCTCATGGCCTCGCTCCTTATGGGTTGCCGCGGCCTGGATATCCTCGCGCGTGAGGCGCGGGTAGGCTTCCAACAGCTCTTTGAAGCTCGCCCCCTCGCTGAGCTTTCGCAGAATTAGCTCTACGGTGATCCGCGTCCCTCGGACGATGGGTTTGCCCATCATGACCTTGGGGTTGATCTCAACCCGATCCGTCAGCGTCATAGCAGCCTCAACTGAGTTTTAGGATACAAGGCCCAGGGGGTATTTGCAAGACATCCGCCCGCTCCCTGCCTACCGGCAGGCGGGGCAGCGAAATTGTTCTCTGACCCGGTTTTGGTTCACTGATGCTGGCCGTTAATATCGAAATACGGCTTTACCGAAACCGGAAGATGAGTGAAACCAACAGCCGCTGAGGCATAAAAACGATGAAAACCATCCCGAACTCGATATTGAAAGTTAGTTCTGCTAGGAGGCTCATCAACTTCAATCGGTGGCATGGGTTCTCCGGAACGAAACCCCTTGAGAACCGATACCATACGCTTTTCTTTGAACCAATCTACCCCTTTATTCCTTTCTGGAGCCGCGACCTCTGACAGATGAACAAATCTTATCGGGCAACTTGAATCAGAGTTGATTGCTGTATAGCAATCAGTAGACGGCTTCCAATTATTCATTCCGGCAGCAGCCCACCACTCGTCTGGTATCTCAAATTCAATTTGTTGATGAGGGAGGCGAAATCTCATGTTCTCATTGGGGTAACTAAGCAAACTCATCTGCTTTACCAAAATTGCAGATTTCACAAAGCGTTTGAAGATTTTCAAACAGCGTTTCGCCGCCCTTGCTCCATGGATTAACGTGATCTATGTGAAGCACAGTACCTGGGGCTATTGCCGGACTCTTTCCGCACGCACGACATGCAAAATTATCTCGCTGCATTACACGAAACCGTAACCGTAGCGAAGGCTTCTGAGACGTCCGCTTGTATTGCTTCGATTTTCTTTTGACAATGGTCTTGTTGTCCACAGGTATTGGGACATCATCGCCCGCGGACATCGCAGTGGTATCTTCGGAGTCAACGCGCTCTTCATTAATCCACTTTATGAATGCCTCGAGCGCCTTCCTCCAGGACCCGAACCGGTTTTCATACGCTCCAGCTGAAATTTTCGATAATGGCTTCTCGACTTCAGTATATTTAGGCTGACGACCAAGAGCTATCCACATCTCCTCAATGTTCTGAAAATACTCCTCATTGGCAAAGCGTCTTGGGTATTTGTCAGACGGTGCTAGCCCGGCATTTTCCAATGCAATTAACCATGTACCAAAGTATCTACGAATGGGCTCTTCACTATAAGCACCGTTTTTCTTATAGTCATTCAGTGTCAATGAATGCTTCTCAAGTTTAGCAGCAACGGCCTGAATATCCGCAATCAATTCCTCTGTGGAAATCTGAGCAAAGCGGTCAACTGATAGACCAGCTCTTTTCAGCGCACTCGCCCATGAGCCAAAGCGTTTTGCGATGGTCTGCTGGCCGAAAGAGCCTTGCTTTAGATATTCGCGTTTCGTAATGGTATTTTTACCGAGCTTCTTCGCAACGGTTTTCAGGTCATTGAGAAGCTCACTGTCTGTGTACCGCTGATATGGTGGATTCAATTCAAACTTCCTCGCGTAAAAGTCTCCGCGATCTCCTTGGCCAACGCCGCCACC
>JBFMAJ010000040.1:0-11530 GCA_040755775.1 Nitrospirota bacterium | reverse complement strand
CACACGACGGCGTGTGACGGAACTACATCAAAGCAAATCCCGTGCCGGGAGTGTCGGCACTCGATTCAATGTAGTATGTCATTGTTCTTCCAACGCCTCCTGATAAACCTCACATGAACCAACCAAGCCCTTGATCCATCATTTGTGTCCTGAAACCGATATTTTTGTCGTGTCAACGGGCCCAGATTTTCTCGCGTGTCGTCTCGAACGGGTGCACGTGCACCATCCAACCGAACAGTTGCGGGTGGAACGTCCCGCCGGCCGCCTCGCAGGCCGCTTCCGTTGAAATCGATCCTTTCGGTCCAAACTTCGTCCAGTCGGCGGTCGCCCGGCGGGCTTTCGGCGGCAGGCAGATGTTCACGTGGGCGTGCCAGGTCGCCACGCTGAGCGGCACGCGCCGATCCAGCTCCTCTTCCGTGGCTCGCTTCGACGCGGTGTACATCGCGCCGACCAGCTCAAATCCTTCAGGCGTCTTTTTATACAACAACGACGTCGGCTGGATCGGATTGAACCGGAAGTTTTCGAGAAAGCCCTCCAAATAATTCGTGAAGTGGTACATTGGCTGCTCGCGGTTTGGGAGGAACTGCCGGTAGCCGTCCCGCTGCGCGACGCGGTAGTCCCGGTACTTCTCGATCGCCGGGCGAAGCTCCGCGATCAAGCGATCCGCCCGGGCGAGCTCTTCCGGTGTCGACGCCCGCGGTGGCGTGAAGCGCAAGTGCGGATCGCCATGCATATGCGCGTGATCCCGCTCCATCGATTCCACCACGCCGGCCTGCATCTGAGGCTCGGACTCGTCAGCTTCCGCTCCGGCCGCGTCGCGCTGAGGCGCCGCCGGTGCCGCAATAAGACCCAGCACCGCCATGACACCGACTGCCGCTATCATCCACACGCAGAACGATCGCCTATTCATGATCGGCAACCACCGCATCCGCCTCGATCTCGACCAAGATCTCCGGGGAGATTAAACGTTTGACTTCCACCATGCTGGTGGCGGGGCGAATTTCACCAAAAAATTCTCCGTGAGCCTTGCCGATCTTTTCCCAGTCGTCGACGTTGGTCACATAGATGCGGGTTCTAACCACATCCTTCAAGCTCCCTCCGGCCTTTTGCAGGGCCGATTCAATGTTTTTGATCGCCTGAACGGCCTGGGCATAGGGATCGCCGATGCCCACGATTTTACCATTGGCATCCGTGGCGGTGGTGCCGGAAACGAAGATATACGGCCCGATGCACACCGCCCGTGAGTAGCCCACGATGGGCTCCCAGAGTGTACCTGACGATATGTTCTTTCGCTCCATATCGATGTCCTCCTATCCCTGCTTTTTGTATTTCTCCATGACCGGCGACCAGGCGTCAACCGCCCGAGCCTTTTTCTTCCCCGTGTGGACCGCGTGGGAAAGGTTTGAAGGAATCGCGATGACGTCGCCCTCTCTGACCTCAACAATCCTCCCGTCCTCCAGCTCAAAAAACAAGCTCCCTTGGAGCACCATCGTAATCTGCTCACTTTCGTGGCGGTGCCGTTCAAAGCGGCAGTTGGGCTCGGCCTCAAAATAGGTGAGCATCGCCTTGTGCAAGGAAATCCCCCACATTCTCGCCCCCGGCACGTCCGGTTCAAGACGGAGGATCTCCTTCGGATAATAGTGCGCCTCGTGATCAATGCGCTTCATCATGCACACGGCGGAGGAGGGACAGAGGCCTTGAAATTCTTCCGTTGCCCGGATTGGTGTGGGAAGCCGGTGGCGGTCGACTATCTCAAAGCCAAGCGTGGAGAAAAACCCTTCCACCGTGGTGGTGAGCAGATATAATGCTTCGATCCCTCGGAGGTGTGCATAGGCGAGCATCCTCTCATACAGCCTTCTTCCGAGACCCTGTCCCCGATGGGCTGGCGCCACCGCCAACGAGCGAAGCAAACCGAATGCCCCATACGGTTCCAGGCCAACCACTCCGACCAGAGTCTTCCCGCTCTTTGCCACCAGAAAATGATTAAAGTAATCCGAAACACCCCGAGCAGGCAGACCCGCCTCAATCAATAGTTGTGTGATCGACTCGACGTCGGTTGAATCCGCAAAACGAATGATCCTATGCAACATGGTTGGACTCTCCTCTGCCAGGATAGGCGATCACGGAAGGTGGCGCCGGAATACCTTCTTTCAGGCGAGGATCGCTTGCCGGTTCGCCGACGGCCTGCCGGATCGGCACCACCCCGGCCCAGACCGGCAGGTCGTAATCTTGTTCATCGTCGATCGGCGGGCCGGTACGAATCTTGGCCGATGCGCTCTCGATCGGCACCGCCACCACGGCCGTGGCGTCCAGTTCCTGCAGCGTCGGCCGCCGGGCTTCCTGCCATCGCCCGCGGATCAGGTGCTCGGTCACGACCTCCATCGCGGCAAGCTTCTCTTCTTGCCCCTCGATGAGTTCGCCTCTGCCAAAGAGCACCACCGAGCGGTAGTTGAGCGAATGATGGAAGACGGAACGAGCCAGGACCAAGCCGTCCAGCACGGTGATTGTGATGCAGACAGGGCCTCCTGTTTGGATAAATTTGAGCATCCGGCTGCCTTTGGCGCCGTGCAGCAGGATGCGATCCCCTTGCCGAGCATGGATGGTGGGAATGACATAGGGTTGACTGTCGAGAACAAACCCGACATGGCAGATCAACGCTTCATCGATGATTGGGTAGATCGTGGCCTTGTCGTAGCGCCCCCGATCCGGCTTGCGCTTGACTTGATTTCGTTCTGTTTGAGGGAATTGCTCCATTGCTGTCTCCTTTAGTTTTCCTTCACCGCCATTACCCGATCACCTCCGCCCCGGAGGCGACAAGCCGGGCGGTCAGATGGCCCGTTCCGCATCCCAGATCGAGAATCCGCTCGCCCGGACGGGGAGCGAGCAGCCCGATGAGCTCGGCCCCGAATTTCCAGGCAAACGAATGTTTGCCCTCGTACAGATCGGGATTCCAGCGCTGACTTGCCGTCACGTCCGCCATCACATCCCTCCCGGGTTCATGCTCCCTTCGCCTCGTGCTGCCTGGACATCTAACCAGCCTTGCCGCGGTTATTGGATGCGGCGTGATCTCGTGTCGTCAGGGCGACGGATCCCACGATGATCCCCGTGGCCAATAGAATGCGGGAGGTCAGCGTCTCCTGAGCGAAGAAGTGTCCGAGCATAACCGCCACGAGCGGGTTCACGTAGGCATAGGTCGAGACCAACGGAGTGGGCGCCACCCGCAGTAGCCAGACATAGGCGGCGAACCCGACCCAGGAGCCGAAGATGATCAGATAGAGAAATCCCCACAACGATCGGGTGGACAAAAGACTGAGATCCAACCGCGCCGTCTCCCCGGTGGCCAGCCCCAGCAGTAACAGGCCGACCCCGCCGGCCAGCATCTCTATGCCCACACCTAACAATGGCGAACCAGGCAGTGCGGCGCTCCGGTGATACAGCGAGCCCACCGTCCAGGAAAGCGAGGCCAGGAGGAGCGCCGAAGCGGCGGCGGGATCCACAACCGCCTCGGACCGAATACCCGGAATCGGCCCGATTAAGATCACCACGCCGGCAAAACCGATCAGCACACCCGTGAACGCCAGCCGCCCGTGCCGCCTTCCTCCGGGATGAACCGCATCGAGCAGGATCATCCACAACGGAACCGTGCTGACCAGAAGCGCGGCCAGACCGGAGGGCGTCCATTGCTGCGCCCAGACCACGCCGCCGTTGCCGCCCACCAAAAGAAGAAGCCCGATGAGGGTGGCGGAGCGCCATTCCCGCCGGGTTGGGGCCGGATCGCCTTGGGCACGTCGGAACACATAAAGAACGGCGCCAGCGATCAGGAAACGAGTGGCGGACATCAGAAACGGCGGAAGCGTCTCGATCGCGAATCGAATCGCAAGATAGGTGGATCCCCACGCGATGTAGACCGAGATCAGAGCGGTCCAGATGGCGACGTTCGATGGGGTTTTCAATCTCTGCATGACGAGCCCTCAAAATAAAAAGGCCATGGGGTTCGCCCATGGCCTTGTCGATCAGAATATTTTAAATGTTTACAATCGACTCAAGGCGATGGGCGTATGCGCGGGGTGGCGCCGCAATAGGGTCACCGTGCGCTTGGTCCAGAACATCGCCTGAATCAGATTCATTCCATTCTCCAACATGTCAATGTGCAGCATACAATACTCAAACAGGAGAGAGCTTGTCAAGAATGATTCGATCGCCGCCGGCCTGCTCTTTCGTCATGGCGTGCTTCAGCCTTTGTCGGATCGACGGAAGATCAACAACCCGATCCAGCCGGCAAGGCCCCAATCGAACACCAAACAAAAACCAGGCCACCACGGAGGGACGCCCGCATTACTGATGACCAGATGATGGACCCCGTCAAACATTCCATGGGCCACAAGTCCAATGACCACCAGCCAGGGATTCCACCAGGCGCCGGCCACAGCCAGCAGGCCGAATCCCAATGCGATGACCGTCTCCACGGTGATGGTGTTGGCGCGGCCGTCGATCACGGCAAACAGAATGTAGTAGCCGGCGATGACGATCAGCAGAGTCGGATAGAAGACACGGTCCCGATCAAAGCCGGTGGCAGCAGCCATGGCGCCGATCACCACGGCGAGCACGGCTCCGATCATGTATTCCATCGTTCAGACCTCGATCGTGGTTGAGTACTTAGGCCGCCCCAGAAGGGGACGGATTTATTTTTTCTTGCGACGGGCCGGCCGCCGGCGAGAAGCTGGCAACGCCGTCGGGCCGCACCGGATCGCCCGGCGCGCCCACTCGCATAACCGATCGGGCGACTCCAGCACCTCCGGCGGCGCCTCATAGTAGCTCGTGAGCGTCTGCCGGGCGTTGGGCTGAAACGGCGCCATCCCCTGCTCCAGGTAGGCTGACCGGCTGGCCGGATCAGTTTTCAAGTACAACCGTCCGTTGTGCAGGATTCCGAAAAAGACCTCGTCGCAATAGAGCCCGTGTCCGCCGAACATCGGCCGGGAGCGGACGCCAGTCAGGCCGCGCAACTGATCCAGAATGAAGTCGTGAAAAGAATCGTCGCCCATGCCGTCTTGCCTTCACGCGCCTTGAAATGCCGCCACCGTCGCAGCGGTATCGGTGTACTCCACCAATTTCACCACCTCTCCGTCGCGCAACGTCCAGACATCGCGGAGACGACGTGTTCGATGAAGAGCGGAGCGTCAACGCCATGTTCGACGGCGAACGAGCCGATATAGTAATAGGGCAGGATCGTACCCAGCACGGCGGCGATCAAGTAGTACATGCGCATCGGTCTATCTCCTTTGGTTATGTCACGACGACGAGGGGATCTCCATACTGTTTAGATCACGCGGTGGCCGCCGTCCACGTCCACGATCGCGCCAGTCATGAACTCATTGTCGAGCAGATAGAGCACCGTTTTGGCGACGTCGTCCGGCGTTCCGACGCGCTTGACCGGAAGCGACGCCGCGATCGCATCGAGCTGCGCCCGCCGGACCGGTTCCGGCATGCCGTCCCAGGCCGGCGTCTCGATCACGCCCGGCGTCACGACGTTGACCCGGATCGGCGCGAGCTCCAGCGCGAGGGTTCTGGCCAGCGACTCGATCGCGCCGTCGATCGCGGCATAGGTCGACAGACCGGCCATCGGTTTCCGGCTTGCGATGCCCGAGAACAGAACGATCGATCCACCGGGGCGCAACCGTCCGGCCGCGTGCTTTGCGCAGAGATACTGCCCCCAAAATTTGCTCTCGAAGAGCTCGCGCGCCGCGGCGGTGTCGATCTCGCGAAACGCCCCCATGGCCACGCCGGACGCGGCGGTGATCAGATGGTCGAATGGGCCGATGTTCTCGAACGCACGCTTCACGTCCGGCTCACGCGTCACGTCGAGCGGGGCGGCGGCCGCCCTGGGACCCAGCGACTGCTTGGCCTGCTCCAATTTTGGAACGGTTCGGCCGGCGATAATAACTTCGGCCTCCCAGTTGGCGAGCGCCCGCGCCGTCGCCAGCCCAATGCCCGAACTGCCTCCCGTGATCACAATTTTTTTGCCTTTCAGCGACATGGTATCTCCTTCTTGTGAAGAGATGCCCCGATCACGGCTGTGCCGAAGCGACCGGGTGCCGTCACGGCTGAACAACGCTCCGGGCCAGCGCGAGAAGCTCATCAACGGACCATTGGTCATAGGCATGAGCCCCGTATTTGCAAGCCAGCAGACGGCCGTCGGGGCCAATTAAAAAATCGGCCGGCAGGCCCAGCGGAGTCTCCCCCCGCCAGACCCGCGGAAGACGCAGCCCGTTCGCCAGGACGCCGCGCGCGGCCGGCCACCAGACGCGCGGATCGAGCACGGCGCGCCACGACGGCTCGACGCCAAATTCCACGTACAGGCGCTTGCGTGGGTCCGGGACAATGGCAAACGGCGTATCGCCAACATACGGGGCCAAGGCTGATCTTTCCGAGTAGAAGACCACCACTTCTTGGATGCCAGCCGCGTCGATCTCCTCGCGCCGCGCCGTGAACGACCTCAGATGCAGACTGCAAAAGGGACAGCCGGCGAAGCGGCGAAACTGGAGATGGACGAGATCCCTTGGATCGGGAATCTCCACGAGGCCAGACCCAACGGTGGCCAGCGAGCGTTTCCCGATGATATTGCCAATCCGCCGTCTCATCAACCGTTCATCCTTTGACGCCGTCGTTGAAGGCGCGATACATCTCGATAAAGCCGGCGGCGACGCTGCCGGACAGCCCCATCCCGAGCATCGCCTTTTCCGCGTCATCGTAGGGAACCTGCACGTACATGACGGCTCCTCCCCTTCTATGGAATGAGGGAGGGAGACTATGTGTCTCCCTCCCTCGCCTGACCTTAGGCCTTAAACGTGACCTGATAGCCGCTCGGTGGCAACCCCCGCCCCTCGCACGAGAACCCGAAGGCGTCGGCCACGGCGCGAAGCCAGCCGACCGCGGCGTTCTTCTGCCCGCCTTCGGCATCGGCGCATCCCATCGCGGCCGGATCGACGCCGCAGCTTTGGGCCACTTTGGCCGCGGCGCCGCCGACACCACATTCGTAGCAAGTGACTTCGGCCTGGCTGGCATCGCCCCGAACTTCAATCTTGCTGCCCACCACGTTCAGATCATGCTCGGCGATGCGGCGCGCCAACTCAAGCGGCGTGGCGACCCCCTCCGCCTTGAGCCGCGCCGCATAGCCCTGGGCGCACGCGGCCAGATAGCCGCCAACGGCGGCCTCACCGTAGTGCTTGCCAATAAAGCCCATCGCGGTCAGCCAGCCGCTGGCCAAACCAACGGCCGCGGCTTGCTGGCGTTGCTCCGGTGACCACTTCGACAGTTCGATTTTTTGCAGTGTTGCCAATGGCGCCATGATGACCTCCCTGTTGCACAAGTGGATGTGAATCGCACGATTCTGTGTTGCTCAACGCGGCGGCATCACCTCCTTGCCGATTCGGATTCGAACAAGGTTTTCAGGTACTGCTTATAGTGCCGCAGGTGTCGGGCGATAACCTCCCGGTCCTGCTTGGCCTTGGCCAGGATCAGGGCGCCCTGAATGACGGCCACGAAATGCTCGGCCACGCCGGCGGGATCGAATTTCGCCCCCGGCGCATGGCGGGCTTTGGCGGCTTCAAGATCCCGCGTGAATCCCTCGGACGAACGGGCAAACAGCTCAGCGCACAGGGCGCGGATCTCGGGATGCGTGGCCGATAATTCCTGGGCCAGGGTGCCCACCAGGCAACTGGCAGGAGAGTCAGGGTGGCAAGCCATCTGTATGGCGCAATCGACAAAACCATAGACGCGCTGGAGCGGATCGCGTTTCTTGAGGAACGGCGCGCCCCCGAAGGCCTCGGCTTGCTTGCAGACGAAACGAGTCAGCGCCGCCTTGCCGAGCGCCTCTTTGTTGTCGAAATAGTGGAAAAAGCTGCCCTTCGTGAGGCCGGCGGCCTGGCAGATGTCATCCACGGTGGTCGCCTCGTAGCCCTTCGCCAGCATGAGCCGTTGGGCCGCGTCCAGCAGCTTCTCCTTTGTTGCGGAGTGGCCTCGAGCACCCATAACATACCAACCAGTTGGTATGTTTATACCCGACAGAACACTTCCTGTCAAGAGAAAGATTTCCTGCCCAAGAAAGACCGCGTGAGCGGTCAGCCGTGCATTCGAAGGCGATCCATGCCTACTTATAGGCGATCGCCGCGCTGCAGGGGCCGGCCAGGTGGATCACCTCGTACCGCTGGAAGCCCGCGTCACGGCACCAACCCCAGAAATCCGCTCCGGAATAATCGAAGGCGTCGCCGAATTCGATCAGCATGTTCAGCGACATCATCAGGCCGAAGGCGTTTGCCCGCCGGGCGTCGTCAATAAGATTCTCGATCACGATGAAGGCGCCGTTCTTCGGCAGAGCCTCATAGGCCAGCCTAATCAGATGTGTCTTTTTCTCAAGATTCCAGTCATGCAGGATCATGCCCATCGTCACCACGTCGGCCTTGGGAAGCGGATCGGCGAAGAAATTGCCGGAGACGCATTTGACCCGATCAGATACCCCTTCCCTGGCAATGGCCTTTTCCGCAATCGGCGCCACTTCCGGCAAATCGAACGACGTGCACCGCACGTGGGGATATTTTTTGGCCACGATCATAGACAGCAGGCCCGTGGCGCCGCCGACATCGCAGAGCGTCTGGTATCGCGAGAAATCGAATTTCTCCGCCAGCGCCGTGAAGTTGCCGCGCGAAATGCCGGTCATCGCGCCCATGAACTGCTCCAGACGAGGCAGGTCCGCATAGAGAGTTTCGAACATCGGTTTCTGGCTGTGTTTGACTTCGTTTTGCGGCTGCCCCGTTTTGAGCGCCGGCTCCAAATCACTCCAAAATCGATAGAGCCGGTCATTGCACATTTCGAGGATGCCGCCCACGTAGGCGGGACTGTTCTTATCCAAAAAGGCCCTCGTTTCATCCGTATTCCGGTACTGCGCCTCCGGCCCGTCGCCCACGCGGCCCAGGAAACCCAGCGCCACCAAGGCATCGAAAAAATCCCAAATCCCGCGCGGATGCAACCCCAGGGCGGTCCCAAGCTCGGCGCCGGTCATGCTGTTATCGCCGAGCACGGTGAAGACTTCAAGCTTGACGGCCGTGAGCAATACTTTCGCGCTCCAAAAGCCGAATCCCGCCTGAAGAATACGAGCAGGGTCGTGTGTCTGGGACATGATGCGCCTCCTTTGTCGTATCGGCCCCATGAGCGTAGGCCTTGGCTCCCCACAGAGACCATGGATCGCGCGCCCATGCTGATGGATCGTGCCCATTCGGCTGATATTATCCGATATCGCCCGCGTACCGGCGGCGCACCCACTGGGCCCACGTGATCCGGCCGACCCTGCGCTCGGGGCAGGTGTTCAGGCCGCGGCGAAAGCCCTCCGCGGCCCGGCCGGGCACCGGCAACCGCAGCAACAGTCGCCGCATTCGGCGCGCGTGTAGCCGCATTCGGCGCGCGTGTAGCCACATTCGCGCCATCGCGTCGATTGAATGGACTTCAGGCCCGCCCGTGTCCGGTAGCAACCCGGCCGGGCCGGCGGCCAGCCCGTCGCAGATCTGCCGGGCGGCGTCTTCCGGCGCGATGGGCTGCACCTGAAAATCCAGCGGCAGCAGCGCCGCCGGCAGCCACTCCAGAGGTGCCAGCACTCGGTCGATCAACGCGTGAAACTGGGTGAGGCGCGCGATCGACCACGGCAGGCCCGATGCGCGCACCAGCTGTTCGGCCCGAAGCTTCCGCCGGTAATAGGGGAAGGGGATGCGGTCGACGCCGACGATGGAGACATAGAGCACATGCGCCACGCCTGCCGCGCGGGCCGCGCCGAGCAACCGCCGCGTGCCCTCCACGTCCACGGCGTTCGTGAACAGGAATGGACTGGTCGCGGCATGAACAATGACCTGCACATCCCAGACCGCTCGCGTGAGCCCGCCATCGGCTCGCAGATCCGCTTGCGCCCATTCGGCGGCGGGCCATGGATTTTGTTGGGGGTCGTGCCGGCTCAGGACCCGCACCCAATGGCCGCCGGCCAGCAATTTTGGCACGAGTTCCCGCCCCAAGGCTCCAGTGCCGCCCGTCACCAGAATCCTCATCATGTGCAATCAGGGCGGCGCGGAGGCCTCATGGCCTATCACCCGCGTCATCTCCCGGTGCCAGTGGTGCAGGTGCGTGAACGGCGGCGGGATCTGATTCCGGCCGCTGAACAGATAGTTGCCCAGGACGCCGAACAGATCAACATCCACGAACCGGGGCCGGTGGTCGATCAGGAAGCAATGCTGGGCCAGCAGCCGGTCCAGCGGAAAGAGCAGCGCCTCCAGCTCCTGCTGCAGCCGATCCTGCTGATCGCGCCACTGGGCCAGGCAGCCGGCGCCGAATTTGCGCTCCTTGTGGCGGACGAACATCGTCCGGTCATACAGATCCGGCAGCCAGGCTTCATAGTCGAGATCGTTGAGCTTGAAGCTGACCGCCTCCACCTCGTGCTCCAGATAGCGGGCCAGAATCAGTTGCAGGCCGTCATGCTTGGGCGGGAACAGCTCCAGCTTGAATTTGCCGTCCAGGTAGCCCGCGATCTCCTGGCCCAGATCGGTCTTATCCCACACCAGCAGGTCGCCGTCTTCCAGGAGCGGAATTTTGTAGTACTGGCCCTGGGTTTTCTCCACGATGATCCGCCGGTCGGAGTAGGGGAGATTCACCGTCCGATAGGGCGCCTTGGCGTACTTCAGGATGGCCTCGATGGTGATGCAAAAGGGGGAGACCGGATGCTGATACAAGGTGATCATCGAGTCAGGCGCGGAGCGGCGCCGTCCGGCGCGACGCCCTTGACGACGGTATACTCCACGGGCAGATTTAGATCGATTCTCGGATGCCGCCGGCGATGAAGCCGGGAGATGGCCAGCTTGGGGGCGTCGGTCATCGCCCGCACACGGTTGCCATGGTCGGCACTCCTCCGGACACAAAAAAGCGCCTTCTCCCGATCGGGAAAAGACGCCATCGTCTTCGATTCACCACGTCATTGTGGTGAATGTTGCCTACCATACGCCAATCGCCTGGCGGCTGTCAACTGATTGCGGTCACATGGTCACGCATGAGGTGTCAGGGTTTTCTCCCTTCTGTTTTGCGGACTTTTCCCGATAGCGCATGAACCGTTCCTGCCGTATAGTGGCATCTTGCTATGCCATCACCCTGAGTGAGGACGACATGCGAACATCGTGGATTCCGTGGGGACTTACCGCCATGGCGTTGGCCGGATGGCTCGCGTTCAGCACCCATGCGCAGGACTCGAACGCGAAGCCATCCAGCTATTTGCCCGTCGATATCAAGGAGCCGTTTGACGCGATCATGGCGCGGATGAAAGCGGCCAAGCCGGCGATCATGGCCCGGCAACGGGCGCTGCTGGAGGCGCGGTACGATCTCGGCAATCACCCGGCAAAGGGCGAGACCATGTTTCGGGGCAAGCCGGTGCAGGAAGGCGTACGGGTCAAACTGCCGCAGGAGACGACGTGGGAGGAGCTTGCGGCGATCAGTCCCGAGCAGATCA
>JBFMAJ010000039.1:0-11544 GCA_040755775.1 Nitrospirota bacterium | reverse complement strand
ATCGAAGGCATACCGCCAGGGATTCCTCAGGCCGTAGGCCCAGATTTCCGGGGCGGCTTTTTTTTGCCCGACGAACGGATTATCGGGCGGGATCGTGTAGACCTTGCCGTCCGCTTGCCGGTCGACGTCGATTCGCAGCATTTTGCCGAGCAGCGTGGAGAGGGTCTGGCCGTGGTTGTGCGGATCATTGCCCGCGCCGCCGTCGCCCAGCCCGATGTAGAGGTACCCGTCGGGGCCGAAGGCGAGGTGGCCGCCGTTGTGGTTGGCATAGGGCTGATCGACCGTCAGCAGCACCCGCTCGGTGGCCGGATCGGCGCGGTCCACGTCCGGCGTGACCCGGAATTCTGCAATGACCGTCTGCAGCTTGCGCAAGAGCGTCGTTTTCGTGTAGTTGACGAAGAAACGGCCGTTGGAAGAAAACTTCGGGTGAAACGCCAGCCCCAGCAGCCCCCGTTCGCCGCCGGCCGTCACTTGACGGCGCAGGTCCAGAAAGGGCGCCGGTTGCAGCTTCCCGCCCTTCAAAATCCGAATCAAGCCTCTTTGCTCGACGATGAACAGCCGGCCGCTGCCATCGCCGGCGTGCGCGAGGCCCACCGGTTCGGTCAAGCCGGCGGCGATGGAATGCAGCGCAATGGAGGGCAACGGCGGCGCTTGGCCGGTCAATTGGCAGGGAGGCGCGGCTCCCAGCGCCGGCGCCGTTCCCATCAGCCACGCGCCGAGTAGGAAGATCAGCCGATGCATCGGTGCGGCCATTATACGGTATAATAGGCGCGTCTTGCCGGAGACATGGTGATGAATCGTCTCAGAGCGGGCCTCATGCTCATGGCCGTCCTCCACGCTCCCATGGCGACGGCGTTCGAAGTCAAAGAGCTGGCGACGCCCGAGAGCATGATCGTGGACCGCCGCGCCGGCGGTTACTTCGTCTCCAATATCAACGGCGCGCCGACCGAGAAGGACGGCAACGGTTTCATCACCAAGCTGGACGGCGACGGCCGCGTGGTCGCCCGGAAATTCATCGACGGCGCCAAGGGCGCTCCCCTGCACGCGCCCAAGGGCATGGCCATCGTGGGCGACTACCTCTTCGTGACCGACATCGACGCCGTCAAGGGCTACGACAAGGCGACCGGCGCGCTGCGCTTCAACCTCGATTTGACCCGCTACGGCGCGGTCTTCCTGAACGATCTGGTCCGAGACGCCCAGGGCAATCTCTACGTCACCGATATGATGAGCAACTTCATCGCAAAAATCGAGCCGGCCCGCGCCTACGAGATTTCGATCCTGGCCAAGGGCGACCATCTGGGCCAGCCGAACGGCCTGGCGATCGACCCAAATACGAACGGCCTGGTGATGGTCAATTGGGTCGAGGGGCGGGTCTACGATGTGTCGGCGACCGGCGCGCTGACGCCGCGGCTGCGCCAGCAGTTCCGGAATTTGGACGGCGTCGATTTCGATGCGGCCGGCGCGCTCTACTTTTCCTCCTTGACCACCGGCACGATCTACAAGGCGGCCGCCGACGGCACGGTGACGGCGCTGCGGGAAGGATTGACGACGCCGGCCGACATCGGCGTCGACCGGGAACGCAAACTGTTGCTGGTGCCGTCGTTCGACGGCAATTTCGTCATGACGATTCCGCTGGAGTGAGCCCGGGCGCGCCCCGCATGCCAAAAATCGTCGTCATCGAAGATGATCCGGATATCGCCGGGCTGGTCCAGCACTATCTGGCCGCCGACGGCTTTCGGGTGCAGATCGCGGCCAACGGCGCGGAGGGGCTGAAGCAGGTGAAGGCCTCGCCGCCCGACCTGGTCATTCTGGATCTGATGCTGCCCGGCTTGGACGGATTGGACGTCTGCAAGGCGCTGCGGGCCTTTCCCGCCACGTCGGCGCTGCCCATCCTGATGCTGACCGCCAAAGGCGAAGAAGCCGACAAGGTGATCGGCCTGGAATTGGGCGCGGACGATTATCTCACCAAGCCCTTCAGCCCGAAGGAGCTGGTCGCCCGGGTCAAATCGCTCCTGCGCCGCCGGGCCCGCCGGGAGGCGCCGTCCGTTCACGCCTACCGGGAACTGCGGCTCGACGCGGAGCGCCACGAGGTCACTCTGAAGGGCAAGGACGTTCAGCTCACCGCCAAGGAATTCGCCCTGCTGCAACAGTTGCTGGAGAATCCGGGCCGGGTGCTGACGCGCCAGACGCTGCTCGACCGGGTCTGGGGCTATCAGGCCGACGTCACCACCCGCACCGTGGACGTGCACATCCGGCGGCTCCGCGAAAAGATCCCACTGCTGACCGGCGCGATCGTGACCGTAAAATCATTGGGCTACAAACTGAAAGAATTGCGGTAGCTGGTATGGAGCCGGCGCTTCCCTGGCTCATTGCGGCCGCATCGTTGGCGGTTGCCGGCGCGGGGCTCGGCGGCGCGTGGTGGCGTTTCCGTCGAGCCAACGCATCGCGCGATCAGGCCATCCGGCAGATGACGGAGCGCTCGCGCGCAGCCATCGGCGAAATTTCAGCGGAGCGCGCCCGGCTGCAGGCCGTGCTGTCGAGCATGGTGGAGGGCGTGCTGGTGCTGGACCGCCAAGAGCGGATTCTCTTGATGAATGACGCGTTGCTGCAGATGCTGGCCGGCGCCGGCGGGTCGGCGATCGGCCGGCCCTTCATCGAGGTATTCCGCCACCATCCCCTGAACGAGTTCGTCAAGCTCGTCATGGAGCGCGGCGAAGGGCGGAGCCAGGAGGTGACATTGCTCACGCCGGGGGAGCGGACCTTTTTGATCCAGGCCTCGATGGCTCGCCCTGAGCCTGCCGAGGGGCCCGCCATGCGCGAACGCAGCGTGGCGGCCATCTTCGTGTTTCACGACGTGACCGAGCTCAAGCGGCTGGAGCGCGTCCGGAAGGATTTCGTCGCCAACGTCTCGCACGAATTGAAAACGCCGCTGACCTCGATCAAAGGCTACGTGGAGGCCTTGCTGGACGGGGCGAAGGACGACCCCGGCCGGTGCGCGCAGTTTTTGGGCGTCATTCAGAAGCACACCGAAAATTTGAACGCGATCCTGTCCGACCTGTTGCAATTGTCCACCATCGAATCGGGCGTCTATCAATGGCGGCGCGATCCGGTGGAGGTCGCCGATCTGCTGGAGCGCGCGGCCCGCGTGTTGCGGCCGGTGGCGGAGCGGAGGCGGCAAACGCTGACCGTGCGCCCCTGCGAGGCGTCGCTGCGCGTCATTGGCGACCGTCAGCGGTTGACCGACGCGCTGGTCAACCTGCTCGACAACGCCGTGAAATATACGCCGGACGGCGGCGCCGTCACGCTGGAGGCGCAGGCCGCCGATGACGCCGTCCAGATTGCCGTCGCCGACACCGGCATCGGCATTCCGCCCAAGGAGTTGTCGCGGATCTTCGAGCGCTTCTACCGGGTGGACCGGGCCCGGTCGCGCGAGCCGGGCGGCACCGGCCTGGGACTCGCCATTGTCAAACACGTGATTGAAGCCCACGGCGGCCAAATCGCCGTGCAGAGCGAGGTGGGCAAGGGCTCAAGATTTTCCATGATTCTTCCCAAGCAG
This sequence comes from Nitrospirota bacterium, assembly GCA_040755775.1. Lineage (GTDB taxonomy): Bacteria > Nitrospirota > Nitrospiria > JACQCE01 > JACQCE01 > JBFMAJ01. Next base: position 7,988 of record JBFMAJ010000039.1, on the reverse strand, counting down.
CCGACCGCCTGATCCCGCGCTGAGTTTTTCTCCATTCACAGTCCGGCAAGTTTGATCCAAACGTAACATGGCATTGATACTCCCGTAATCTGCGCGCGGTATGGTTGTGACTTAAACGGGAGGAGACACATTCATGACACAGAGGGCATGGTGGTTGGTGATGGCGGCTGCGCTGCTGATCGACTGGCAGGCGCCGGCGCAAGCGGCGGACAAGAAACCCCTGTCGGAGGTGCTGTATGAAGCGGGCGTGCTGACCAAGGAACAGGCGGCCGGCGTGCAGGAAACGGTCTGGCCCAGCTTCGTCGATCGCGCCACCCTGTCCAGCGACCTACGGGTCCGGCACGAGTCCTTTTTCAAGCAGTCCGACGCGAAAGAGGTGGACCGCCACCGGCAGCGGTTCCGGCTACGCATTGGGGCGAAGATTAAAGTCAAAAGCTTTTTGGTGGTCGTTCGTGTGGCCAGCGGGACCGGCGAGCAGCAATCGACGAACCAATCGTTCGACAATCTGTTTACGCAGAAGGCGATCTGGATCGATCACGCCTACGTCGCCTTCAATTCCCCCAGCGCGCCCTTTCTGACGCTGGCCGCCGGGCGGATGCAAAATCCGTTTACGCGGGTCTACACGTCCGACCTCGTCTGGGACGACGACGTGAATCCGGAGGGTTTTGCCGAGCAGCTTAAGTTCTCGGCGGGCGACGCGGTGATCTTTGTGAACCTGGCCCAATTGGTGCTGGATGAGGATTCCGGCGACAACCACGATCAGTGGATGATGGGAGAGCAGCTTGGAACAACCATCAATGCCGGCGCCGTCAAAGCGACGCTGGCCGGCGCCCTGTACCAGGTGCTCAATGCGACGGAAGGCACATTTGGCAGCCCGGCCACGCAGGATGGAAACACCAGAGTGGGCGGAGTGCTGGTGAACCGCTACCATGTGATGGATCTGATGGTGGCGCTGAGCACGAAGGTCGGAGACCTGCCGTTCCAGGTCATGGGCGATTACGTCCGCAATTTGGCCGACACCACCACGGGCGGCAATGGTGTGGGCACGGCCACGGGCAATGTAGGCTATCAGGTCGGCGCGATTCTGGGCAAGGCGAGCGATCCGAACACGTGGGAGACGGCCTATTTTTACAAGGTGGTTGAAACGGACGCGACGCTGGCCGATCTGTCCGACTCCGATTTCGGCGATGGGGGGCTTGCCCGGCGCGGGCACATTGCCTGGGTGGCCTACAGCCCGACGAAGTTTCTTCAGGGCAAGGTCAAGTTTTTCATGACCAAATCGGATGGCGTCGCCCGGGATGATATTAACCGGCTTCAGGCCGACGTCGCCATCAAGTTCTAAGCCGGTTGTAACGCAGACGTAACATGGATGTAACATACACGTAACGATGACGTGGCACCGTAAAGGAGGCATTCCCATGTGGCAACAGAGACAACAGATCGTGAACACGCAGTCTGCCCTGATGAAGTTCGGCCTGGTGCTGATCGGCCTGGGGCTGTTGACGGCCCTGGCGAGCTGGGCCTGGGCCGCCAGCCTGATCAAGGTCGACGGCTCCAGCACCGTTTTCCCGATTACCGAGGCGGTGGCCGAGGAGTTCCAGAAGAAAAATCCCGGCGTGCGGGTGACGGTGGGCATTTCCGGCACCGGCGGCGGCTTCAAGAAGTTCTGCGCCGGCGAGACCGCCATCTCGGACGCCTCGCGGCCGATCAAGCTGTCCGAGGTGAAGCAGTGCGCCGACAACGGCATCGAGTACATCGAGCTGCCGGTGGCCTTCGACGGGCTGGCCGTCATGATCAATCCGAAGAACGACTGGGCGGCCAGTATGACCGTGGCCGAGCTGAAAAAGCTTTGGGAACCGGCGGCGCAGGGCAAGATCACGCGCTGGAGCCAGATCCGCGCCGGCTGGCCCGACAAGGAGATTCACCTCTTCGGGCCGGGCACCGATTCGGGCACCTTCGACTACTTCACCGAGGCGATCGTCGGCAAGTCGATGGCGAGCCGGGGCGACTACACGGCCAGCGAGGACGACAATATCCTGGTGCAGGGGATTGCCACCGATCCGCTGGCGCTCGGCTACTTCGGCCTGGCCTACTATGAAGAGAATCAGGGGAAGCTGAAGCTGGTCGCCATCGACGATGGAAACGCGAAGAATGGCGACGGCCCGGTGCTTCCCAGCCTGGAGACGGTCATCGATAACACCTATCAGCCGCTGGCCCGGCCGATCTTCATCTACGTGAATAAAAAGATGGCCGATCGTCCGGAGGTTCAGGAGTTCATCAAGTTTTACATGACGAACGCTTCGCCGCTGGTGACCGAAGTCGGCTACATTCCGCTGCAAGCCAAGGTCTATGAACTGGGGCTGAAACGGTTTGTCAATCGCGTGGCCGGTTCGGTTTTCGGCGCCAAGCCGCAGGTCGGCGTGACGCTGGAAGGCTTGCTGGCGGCCGAGGCCAGATAAGCGGGTTCATGCGAGCGGGCGCGCGGAGGAGGAGGGTCGGCGAAGGCGTTCTTCACCTGATCCTCTTCCTCTGCGGCAGCCTGTCCATTCTCACCACGCTCGGCATCGTGGCCGTCCTCATCGTCGAGACGGTCGAGTTCTTCCGGGAAGTCCCGCTGATCGATTTTTTCTTCGACACCCAGTGGACGCCGCTCTTCGCCGACAAGCATTTCGGCATCTGGCCGCTGCTGGCCGGCACGTTCCTGACCTCCGCCGTCGCCGTGGCGGTGGCGATTCCGATCGGCGTGCTCAGCGCGATCTATCTCAGCGAGTATGCCGCGGCCGGGTTGCGGCGCGCCCTGAAGCCGACGCTGGAGGTGCTGGCCGGCGTGCCCACCGTCGTCTACGGCTATTTCGCCCTGCTGTTCGTCACGCCGCTGCTGCAGCGCGTCATCCCCAACCTCTCCGGCTTCAACGCCCTGAGCGCCGGGATCGTGATGGGCATCATGATCATCCCGATGGTCTCGTCGTTGAGCGAGGATGCCATGTACGCCGTGCCGAGCAGCCTGCGGGAGGCGGCCTACGCGCTGGGGGCCTCCAAACTCCAGGTTTGCCTGCGGGTCGTGCTGCCAGCCGCCTTCTCGGGCATCGCGGCCGCCTTCCTGCTCGCGGTCTCGCGCGCCATCGGCGAAACGATGATCGTGGCGATCGCCGCCGGCCAGCAGCCCCGGCTGACCCTGAACCCCCTGGTGCCCGTCGAGACGATGACGGCCTACATCGTGCAAGTGAGCCTGGGCGACACGCCGACCGGCACGCTGGAATACCGGACGATCTTCGCCGTCGGCATGATGCTCTTCCTCAGCACGCTGGGGCTCAACCTGATCAGCCAGTGGCTGCGCGAACGGTACCGGGAGCAGTACCAGTGAAGCTGGACGCGCCCGCGATGCGCCGCGTGCTCGCCCGCCGCGCCTGGGCCGACCGGCTCTTCCGCGGCTGCGCCGTCCTGATGCTGTTGATCGCCGTCGGCACGCTGGCCGCCCTGCTGATCGACGTGCTGATCGACGGGGCGGGGCGGCTGAACTGGCAGTTCCTGACCAGCTATCCGTCGCGCAAGCCGGAGCAGGCGGGCGCGCTTTCTTCGATCGTCGGCACGATCTATTTGATGGTGCTCACCGCCGCATTCGCCTTCCCCATCGGCGTGGCCGCGGCGATTTATCTGGAGGAATACGCCGCGCGGAACTGGTTTTCGCGGATCATTGAAATCAACATCGCCAACCTGGCCGGCGTGCCCTCGGTCATCTACGGGCTGCTGGGGCTGGAGCTCTTCGTCCGAACGATGGGGTTCGACCGGAGCCTGCTCGCCGGCTCGCTGACGATGGCGCTGCTGGTCCTGCCGATCGTCATCATCTCGGCGCGCGAAGCGCTGCGGACCGTGCCCCCGTCGATCCGCGAGGCCTCCTACGCGCTGGGCGCGAGCCGGTGGCAGACCATCCGGCACCAAGTGATTCCGCTGGCCTTTCCGGGAATCCTAACCGGGTCGATTCTCGCCTTCTCCCGGGCCATCGGCGAGGCGGCGCCGCTGATCACGATCGGCGCGTTGACCTACATCGCGTTTCTGCCGGACAGCCTCCTGTCGCCCTTTACCGTGCTGCCCATCCAGATTTTCAACTGGGTGTCGCGGCCCCAGGCGGGGTTCCACGCCACCGCCGCCGCGGCGATTCTGGTCCTGCTGATTGTGTTATTATTGATGAACGCCGTCGCCGTTTATCTGCGGCAACGGTACCAGAAACGGTTGAGTTTCTAACCCGGGCCCGGACATGAAACCGACGGCCTCGACATTCGACATCAAAGGGCTGAATTGCTGGTACGGCGACCGGCAGGCGCTGCGCCAGATCTCGCTGTCGATCCCCGAGCGCCGGATCACGGCCATCATCGGCCCGTCCGGCTGCGGCAAGAGCACCTTCATCCGCTGCCTGAACCGGATCAACGACCTGATCCCCGGCTGCCGCGTGGAAGGGCAGCTGCTCTACAAGGGGCAGAACCTGTACGACGCCGGCGTCGATCCGATTTTCATCCGCTACCGGATCGGCATGGTCTTTCAAAAGCCCAACCCCTTTCCCAAATCGATCTACGACAACATCGCCTACGGCCCGTTGGTGTGGGGTGTGAAGCGGGGGCCGCAGCTCGACGCGGTCGTCGAGGAGAGCCTCCGGAAGGCCGCGATCTGGGACGAGGTGGCGGACAAGCTGCACCAGAACGCCCAGGCGCTCTCCGGCGGGCAGCAGCAGCGCTTGTGCATTGCGCGGGCGCTGGCGGTGGAGCCGGAGGTGCTGCTGCTGGACGAGCCCTGCTCCGCCCTGGATCCGATCGCCACCGCGCGGATCGAGGAATTGCTGATGGAGCTGAAGAAAAGCTACACGATCGTGATCGTCACCCACAACATGCAGCAGGCCGCCCGGGTCTCCGACGTCACCGGCTTTTTTCTCCTGGGCGAGTTGATCGAGATCGACGAGACCAAGCGGATTTTCACCAACCCCCGCGACCGGCGGACGGAAGACTACATCACGGGCCGGTTCGGCTGACCCGGCGGGAGAGACGATGCAACGACGGTTTGACGAAGAGCTGGCGGAGCTGAAGGAGAAACTCCTGCAGATGGGCGCGCTGGTTGAGTCGCAGATCGCCGCCTCGATCAAGGCGCTGGTGGAGCGCGACTCCGACTTGGCGCGGCGCACCGTCGAGAACGACCACAAGGTCAACGCGATGGACGTGGAGATCGATGACGATTCGGTGCGGCTGATCGCCCTGCACCAGCCCAAAGCCTCCGACCTGCGCTTCATCACCACGGCGATGAAGATCTCGAGCGAATTGGAGCGGATGAGCGACCTGGCGGAGAATATTTCCGAGCGGGCGATCGAATTGAACGAGGAGCCGCAACTGAAGCCCTATATCGACATCCCCCGGATGGCGGAGCACGCCCAGAAGATGGTCAAGGAGGCGCTGGACGCCTTCGTCAATCGCAACGTGCAGGCGGCCTGGAAGGTGATCCGCGACGACGACTTCATCGACGATCTGACCCACCAGATATTCCGCGAGTTGCTCTCCTTTATGATGGAAGATCCCCACACGATCCGGCGGGCGATCCGCATCACCTTCATTTCCAAATACCTGGAGCGGATCGCCGACCACGCCACCAACATCGCCGAGCTGGTGGTCTATCTGGTCGAGGGCAAGATCATCCGCCACACGACGACCGATTAACGCTCATGAACGTCAGCGGAGCGCTCATCGCCGCCCTGGCCATCGCCGGCATCGGCCTGGGCCACGTCTGGGTGCGCCAGATGGAATATCACTTCGGCAGGGAGGCCTGGCCCGTCTCGTTCGGGATCGGCGCCGCGCTGGTGGGCGCCTCGTTCTTCGCCGACTCGGACCTGCTCTCGGCCGTGCTGGCTGTGCCCGGCGCCATTTTCCTCTATGCCGTCAAGGAATTCTTTGAGCAGGAGCGGCGGGTGCTGAAGGGCCACGCGCCGCGCAATCCGAAGCGCCGCTATCCCGACGGCAAATCGTAACCCCGCTATTTCCAGGATTCGCGGCGCCGGGGACTGGGTTCAAGTGATGCCAAATGGCTGAAGCACTGTAAAAAAGGAAGGAGCGACAATGGCCAAAGCAATCGTGGATTCCTGGGTGGTGGCGGAGTCGGGGAATATTCCACGGCAAGTGCGGTTTTACCGGAAGCTGGGGCTTGCGCCCTCACGACGCATGGGCTCCTACGTCGAGTTCAAGGTGCCGGGCGGCACCGTCCTCGGCTTCTACTCGATGAACCGGAAGAAGGTCAAAAAACAGTCCGGCGGCTGGGAGATCATGCTGCGCGTGAAGAATCTGGAAAAGGTCACGGCGGAGCTGAAACGGAGGGGGATTGCATGCCATCCGATCAAGGCGCCCGGTAACGCGAAGCTCGCCTGGTTTGTGGATCCGGAGGGAAACAACCTGACGTTGATCCAATTCGGCAGGTGAGCCGATGGCTGCGGGCCGAACCGCGCCCCTACGCGCCGTGCGGCCCTTGGGATTCCTTGTTGAGGCGGTGCAATCGGGCGCGCATTTTTTCGGTCGGGATGTGGTCGCCGGTCTTCTCGCCGACGGCGATGCCCTCTTCGAGGATCGTTCGCAATTCTTCCGTGCGGCCCAGGGCGCGCAGCGCCTGACTCAGCCCTTCGTAGGCGGCCGTATAGTCCGGTTGTAACGCGATCGCCTGCCGGTAGGCCGCGGCCGACGGCTCCCATTGCTCTTCCTCGCCGTAGGCCTTGCCGAGGCCGAAGTGGGTCGAGGGATCAGCCGGATCGAGCGCCAGGATTTTCTCGAGCTGCTGGATGCGCGGGGAGGCCATCAGCCGCCCAGCTTGGCCAGCCCCGCCTTGACGGCCGCCTCCACCTCCCGGCGGACGGAGGCTTCCGCCGAAAAATCGAGCAGATCGTCTTCGGCGACGGAGATGAATTCCCGGGCCTTGCCCTTGGTCAGCGAGATCAGGTAGCGGTCGTTGGTCGCCCGGACGGGAATGACGACCTGCACCGCGGGGTCAAGCTGACGGATCAGGTCGAGCAGGGCGGCTTTGCCCGCCTCGACCTCATCGGCCATGGCGTCGAGGGCCGTGCGAGGATGAGCCAGAGCGGCGCCCGGATTGATGCGATGACCCGCCGCCCCGGCGGCCGGAATGGCGGCCCGCAAGTTGGGGCGGGCCGTGGCGCTTGGGGTGATAGGGCAGCGCTTCCACAAAGAGCTCGTCTTCGGGCCAAATGACCGGAATCTTGTGGCCGATCAGCCGCTCGATTTCTTCCAACGAAAAGGCGTAGTGCTCGCAGACGAGGCTGATCGCCATGCCGGTGGCGCCCGCCCGCGCCGTGCGGCCGATCCGGTGCACGTAGTCGGTCGGATCCTGCGGCAAATCATAATTGACCACATGGCTGACCGCCTCGATGTGCAGCCCGCGCGAGGCGACGTCGGTGGCCACCAGGATCGGCAGCGTTTTTGCCCGGAACTGCTCGATCACTTTCAGCCGCTGCTTTTGGGGCAGATCGCCGGTGATGGCCCGCGCGTGGATCTGGTGCTGGTTCAGCCGGTCGGCCAGTTGCTCCCCTTCCCGCTTGGTGTTCACGAAGATCAGCATCCGTTCCCACGGCTGCGTCTTGAGCAGGCCAAGCAGGAGGGAAAATTTCTGGCTCTTCTCCACGTGGTAGAGCGATTCCTGGATGGCCGAGGCGGTGATCTGCTCGGGCGCGACGTCGATTTTGACCGGGTTGTTCATGTGCTCGTAGGCCAGCTCCATCACGCGCATCGAGAGCGTGGCGGAGAAGAGCATCGATTGCCGCTCTTGGTAGGGCGGCATCCGCCGGAGCATGAATCGCAGATCCTGGATAAAGCCCATGTCGAACATCCGGTCGGCTTCGTCGATCACGAGGATTTGCAGCCCCTTGAAGTCGTAGACTTTCTGCTTGAGGTAGTCGATCAGCCGGCCCGGCGTGCCGATCAGAATGTCGGGCCCCGCGGCCAGATCGGTGC
>JBFMAJ010000038.1:0-11762 GCA_040755775.1 Nitrospirota bacterium | reverse complement strand
CGGCTGGCTGCTGGGATGGATGGTGCTGCAGGTGGGCGAAGCGGCCGTGTTGCTCTGGCGGCGGCCGTTGCCGGCCGATGCGGCCGGCATCCCGGCCGCCATCGGCGCGTCAATGCTGCGGTTGCTGACGGCCTACCTGATCGCGCTCGCCTGGACGCTGCCCGTCGCCATCTGGGCCAGCGAACGGGAGCGGGTGGCGCGGATCGTGATCCCCCTGGCGGAGATCGGCGCATCGGTGCCGGCGACGGCCCTCTTTCCCCTCATCGTTGTGATCGTCGTCCGGTACGTCGGCGACGTGAACGCGGCGTCGATCCTGCTCCTGCTGACCGGCATGCAGTGGTATCTGCTCTTTAACCTGGTGGCCGGCGCGAAAAATGTGCCGGGCGATTTGAAGGAGGCCGGCGCCGCGCTGGGGTTGTCGCGGCCGCTCTACTGGCGCGCGGTCGTCATCCCGGCGATGGTGCCGTCGCTGGTCACCGGCAGCCTGACGGCGTGGGGGGGCGGATGGAACGCGCTCATCGTGTCGGAATATTTCGTCTATCACGGGCACACCTACGCGGTGCAGGGGATCGGCGCGATGCTGAACGTGGCGATCTACGAATCGGGCGACGGCCCGACGATCGTCTACACGCTGACGGCCATGGTGCTGGTCATTGTGCTGCTGACGCAACTCTTCTGGCGGCGGGCTTACCGTTTGGCCGCGACCAGATACCGCCTGGATTATTGAGCCGCCATGCTCCTGCACATGGACAAGGTCACGATGGCCTATCCCAAGCCGCAGGGCCGAGTCGTCGTGCTGAAAGACTTCAGCGCCGCCATCAATGAGCGGGAGTTCGTCGCCATCGTCGGGCCGTCCGGCTGCGGCAAAAGCACGCTGCTGCGGCTGCTCGGCGGGCTGATCGCTCCCACGCGCGGCCGGATTGTCTACAAGGGCCGCCCGTTGGACGGCGTCAACCGAGAATGCGCCATGGTGTTTCAATCGTTCGCCCTGTTTCCCTGGTTCACTGTCCGCGAGAACGTCGAGTTGGCGCTTGAGGCGCTGGGGCTGGACCGGAGGACGAGGCGCGCGCGGGCGGAATCCTACATCGACCGGGTAGGATTGAGCGGCAGCGAGGACGCCTATCCGCGGGAGCTGTCCGGCGGCATGAAGCAGCGGGCCGGCTTGGCGCGCGCCCTGGCGGTGGAGCCCAACGTGCTGCTGATGGACGAGCCCTTTTCCTCGCTCGACGCCCTGACGTCGATCACGCTGCGGGAAGAGGTGATCCGCATCTGGGAGGACAAGGAGTTTTCCGTCCACACGGTGGTGATGGTGACGCACATCATCGAGGAGGCGGTGGAGCTGGCCGACCGGGTGGTCGTCCTGTCGCCCCGGCCGGCCACGATCGTGGATGATTTGAAAATCGAGCTGCCGCGTCCGCGCGACAAGCGGCAGCAGGCGTTCAACGAGTATGTCGATCGAATTTTTTCCAAGCTGGCGTAGCACATGATCAACCGGGGGGTGTCTGAATGAGCATCGAGCCGCTGCCACATACCACGTCGAGCCGGATCATCGGCCTGTTGGAGGCGCTGAACGACCGGGGCGGGCGGGATGATATTTACAAGCTGGCCCGCGAGCTGAATCTGGAGCTGGGCGACCTGCTGGCGGCCATCCGGGCGGCGGAGATGCTGGAGCTGGTCACGACGCCCGGCGGCGATGTGGAGCTGAACGACTTGGGGCGGAAATTCGTCCGGGCGCGCATTCCCGGCCGGAAACGGCTGATGCAGGCGCAGTTGAAGAAGTTGCCGCTCTTCGCCCGCCTTTATCAATTGTTGGAGCAATCGGAGCGGAAGCGGGTGGAGAAAGAGGCCATGGTGGAGGAGCTCTCCCGCCTGCTGCCGGACGATGACGCCGCCCAGCTCTTCGAGACGGCGATCAATTGGAGCCGGTATGCGGAACTGTTCGGGTATGACCAGGATACGGGGGATTGCTTTATTTCCACTTGACCACCGGCGGCAACGACACGAAAATTGCTTCGACATTTCCCTTTGTTTTCAATCCGAATTGCGTTCCTCGATCATATAACAGATTAAATTCCACGTACCGGCCGCGGCGGTAGAGCTGGTGCTCCCGCTGCTCGGGCGTGTAGGGCAGCGATTTCCGGCGGGCGACGATCCGCGGATAGACCTCCAGGAAGGCTTCGCCGACGCTTCTGATGAAGGCGAACCGTTCCTCGAACGAGCCCTCCTGCAAATAGTCGAAGAAGATGCCGCCCACGCCCCGGGGCTCGTTGCGGTGGGGCAGGAAGAAATATTCGTCGCACCATTTCTTGAATTTGGGGTAGTAGTCCGGATGGTGCCGGTCGCAGGCCGCCTTGATCGTGGCATGAAAATCCCGAACGTCCTCTTCAAAGGGAAAGTAAGGGGTCAGGTCGGTGCCGCCGCCGAACCAGCCGCGGTCCGTCTCAATATAACGCAGATTCATGTGCACGGCCGGCACCAGCGGACTGACCATATGGGCGACCAGCGAAATGCCGGTGGCGTAAAAGGTTTTGGCGTTGCCGGGAAGTTGTTTGGCAAATTCCGGATCGAGATCGCCCCAGACGGCCGAGCAGTTCACGCCCACTTTCTCGAACGTCGTGCCCTTCATGACGGAGATCAACCCGCCGCCTCCGCCCTCATGCTCCCAGGGCTGCTGCTCGAACCTGGCGGTGTCCAGCGCTTCGAACGCGGCCCGGGTCCTCCGGCACAGATCGACGAAATATTCGTTGGTCAGCGTGCGGGCGTCAGCCATGACCGGCTCCTTTGGAGTGGGGATTCATCGTTCAGCGGCGCGGCGCCGGCGCCGGGGATGCCGAGAGCACCTGGCGCAATTCGGCAGGGGAGGTGATCGGCGGCGAGCAGGTGAAGTTCCGGCAGACGTAGGCCGCCGGTTTGCCGTCGACGGGCTCGCGCCCCTTCGTCAGCGCGTCGGCAAACGGCGACGGTTCGCCCGGCGGCCCGCCTGCCCCAGCCTGGCCGGCAGGCAGGGGACGGGCAGGCAGCAGGCAGACGATTTCATTCGGGAGATAGAGGTGATGGGCCTGCTGCAACAGGCGCCGGCTGCCGGGGGAGGCCGGTCCGCCGGCGACGGCGATTTCGACGGGCCGGCGGACCGCAAAATCAAGCGCGCGCAACATCGAGGCCATGCCGTGGGGATTCTCTTCCGCTTCCGCCTGATAGCGGCGCAGCACGCGCTCGGCGATCTCCCACCAGCCGGTCCGGCCCGTATAGACGGACAGCCGCAGCAGGTCATGCGCCGCGACCGACGCAGCAGAGGGGATGGACTGGTCATGCGCGCTCTTCGGCCGGCTGATGAGCGGCTCATGGCGGCGCGAGGTGTAATAGAAATCGTCCGCGTTCGGGTCCCAGTACTCATCCAGCATTGTCTCGGTCAGCCGGACGGCCCGGTCGAAGAACCTCGGTTCCTGCAGAGCCTCGTACAGATCGAGATAGGCGGCGATGAGGAAGGCGTAGTCGTCGAGATAGGCCGTCAGCTTGGCCGAGCCGGAGGTCCAGACGTGGCGCAAGCGGGCCTGTCCGTCTTCGGTCCGCTGGACCTCGGCCCAAAGAAAGTCCGCCGTCGAGACCGCCGCCGCCCGGTGCGCGTCGATCTCGAACAGCTTGATCGCCTCGGCGAGGGCGGAGAGCATCAGGCCGTTCCAGCCGGTCAGAATTTTCTCATCCCGAAGCGGTTTCACCCGCTGTTCCCGGCGCGAGAGCAGGCGGGCTTTCGCCTGCTCGAGCCGCTGCGCGATTTCCTCGGGCGTCAGGCGGAATTCCTGCGCCAGCGCGTCGGTGGGCAGGCTGACGTGCAAAATGTTGGCGTGCTCGAAGTTGCCCGCCGCGGTGACGTCGAACGCCCGGCAAAAGAGGCGGCCGTCGGCCTCGCCCAGGCAGTCGAGCACCTCGTCGACCGTCCAGACGAAAAATTTTCCTTCGACGCCTTCGCTGTCGGCGTCCTGGGCGGCGTAGAACCCCCCGCCGGGGTGGAGCAGCTCCCGCAGCGCGTAGTTGATCGTGCCCTTGGCGACCCGCGCGTACCGCTCTTCCTGCGTCACCAGATAGGTGTCCAGGTAGAGCCGGGTCAGCAACGCGTTGTCGTAGAGCATTTTTTCAAAGTGGGGCACGAGCCACCGCTCGTCTACGCTGTAGCGGTGGAAGCCGCCCCCGAGCTGATCATGGATGCCGCCGTCGGCCATCCGCGACAGCGTGCGGGTGACCATTTCGAGCGCGGTGCGGTCGTGCGTGGCGTGATAATGGTGCAGGCAGAGCGTCAGCGCCATGCAGGCGGGAAATTTCGGCGCGCTCCCCAGGCCGCCGTAGACCGGATCGAACAGCCGGGAAAACAGGTCGACGGCCTGGCCGATCGCGTCGACCGAGAGCGGCTTGTCCTCGCCGCGGCGGCTCTGCAACTGGGTCAAAACGGCGGTGATCTGCCGGGCCGTCTCCTGTACCTGGTCATGCTGCGCGCGGTAGGCCTCGGCGACCGATTCGAGCACCCGACGAAAGCCGGGGAGTTGATAGCGGTCTTGCGGGGGAAAATAGGTGCCCGCGAAGAACGGCGTCAAGTCGGGCGTGAGAAACATCGTCAGCGGCCAGCCGCCGCCGCGGCGATGAAAAAGCTGGTAGGCGGTCTGGTAGATCAGGTCAAGATCCGGCCTCTCCTCCCGGTCCACCTTGATGTTGACGAAGTGCGCATTCATCAACGCGGCCGTCGCCTCATCCTCGAAGCTTTCCTGCTCCATCACATGGCACCAGTGGCAGGCGGAGTATCCGATCGACAAGCAAATGGGCTTGTTCTCGGCCCGCGCCCGGGCCAGCGCTTCGTCGCTCCAGGGATACCAGTCGACGGGATTGTGCGCGTGCTGGCGCAGATACGGGCTGCTTTCGTGAATGAGCCGATTGGCCGGTGCCGTCATGGCGAATGCCCGAGTGGCGGGCGTTGCTCAGGGCTGTGGCGCGGTGCGCTTGCCCGCCTGAAGGAATTGATCGATGGCCCGCGCCGCGTCGCGGCCTTCGCGAATGGCCCAGACGATCAGCGAGGCGCCGCGCTTGGCGTCTCCGGCGGCGAACACGCCGTCGATGTTGGTCATGTGATCCTCGTTGACGGCCACGTTGCCGCGCTGATCCAGCGCCACGCCCAAATCCGCCAGCAGGCCCGCGCGCACTGGCCCGGCGAAGCCCATGGCCAGAATGACCAGGTCCGCCTTCATCTGAATGTCGGTGCCCGGCTGCGGCGCAAACCGCGCCCGGCCGTCGGGCCCGGTTTCCAGCTCGACTCGAACCGCGTGCAATTGCTCCACGCGGCCGTTGGAGCCGGTCAGCTTCGTGGTGGAGAGGCTCCACTGCCGGTCGCAGCCTTCTTCGTGCGCGTGCGAGGTGCGCAACTGCATGGGCCAGAGCGGCCAGGGCGTGGATTCAGCGCGGCGCTTTGGCGGCTCCGGCAGGATTTCAAACTGATGGATCTGGGCCGCGCCCTGCCGGTGAGCCGTGCCCAGGCAGTCCGAGCCCGTATCGCCGCCGCCGATGATGATCACGTGCTTGCCCTTGGCGGTGATCGGCCGTTCGCCGGGCCTCACGGCATCGCCCGCGACCAGGCGGTTCTGCTGGGTGAGATAGTCCATCGCCAGGTGGACGCCGTCCAATTCGCGTCCAGGCACGGACAGCTCCCTCGGCTGCATGGCGCCGATCGCCAGGCAGACGGCGTCGAATTGCCGGCGCAGGTCTTGGGCGGCCAGATCCGTCCCGACCCGCACGCCGGTTTTGAATTCCACGCCCTCGGCGCGCATCTGCTCTAAGCGCCGGTCGATGACATGCTTTTCCATTTTAAAATCGGGGATGCCGTATCGCAACAAGCCGCCGATGCGGTCGTCTTGCTCAAAGACCGTGACGCCGTGGCCCACGCGGCAGAGCTGCTGGGCGGCGGCCAGCCCCGCCGGCCCGGAGCCGATGACGGCGACCCGTTTGCCGGTGCGGCGGGCCGGCACGACCGGCGCCACCCATCCCGCGTCGAAACCCCGGTCGATGATGTTCCATTCGATGACCCTGATGGAAACGGGATCGTCGATGATGCCCAGCACGCAGGCGGTCTCGCAGGGCGCCGGGCAGAGGCGGCCGGTGAACTCGGGGAAATTGTTCGTCGCGTGGAGCATCTTGAGCGCGTCCTGCCAGCGGCCGCGATGGACCATGTCGTTCCAGTCGGGGATCATGTTCTGCACCGGACAGCCGGTATGGCTCTGGCAGAACGGGACGCCGCAATCCATGCAGCGGGCGCCCTGGGATTTGAGCGTCTCCTCGGCGATCGGCTCGTAGAACTCCTTCCAGTCCCTGACGCGCTCGGCGACGGGCCGTTTCTTCGGCTCCTGCCGTTTGTATTTGAGGAAACCTTTTGGATCAGCCATGAGGAAATGAACCGACGGTTAACCGGCGCTGGGAACCAGCCTGGCCCTCTGCGCCCGTTCGGCCAGCGCGCGTTTGTACTCGATGGGCATCACCTTCACGAACGTCGGGCGCGCCGTCTGCCACTGCTGCAGGATGGCCGCGGCCTTCCGGCTGCCGGCGTAGGTGGCGTGGCGGGTGATCAAATCCTGCAGCAAGGCGACGTCCTCGTCGTCGATGACCGGTTCCAATTCGACCATGCCGAGATTGCACCGCTTGGGGAATTGACCGTCTTCGTTGTACACGAAGGCGACGCCGCCGCTCATGCCCGCGGCGAAATTGCGGCCGGTCCGTCCCAGCACCACGACCACGCCGCCCGTCATGTACTCGCAGCCGTGGTCGCCCACGCCCTCGATGACGGCTTTGACCCCGCTGTTGCGGACGGCGAACCGCTCGCCGGCGGCGCCGTACACGTAGCATTCCCCGCCGGTGGCGCCATACAGGGAGGTGTTGCCGATGAGGATGGTCTCTTCGGGGATGAACTTGGAGCCCCGGTGCGGATAGACGACGATGCGCCCGCCCGACAGCCCCTTGCCCAAATAGTCGTTCGACTCGCCTTCCAGGACAAAGGTGACGCCTCCGGCCAGAAACGCGCCGAACGACTGGCCGGCGGTGCCCGTGAAGGCCACCGTGATCGTGTCGGCCGGCAATCCCGCCGCGCCGCGCCGCTTGGCGATCTCGCCCGAGAGCATGGCGCCCACCGTCCGGTCGGTGTTGCGGATCGGCGATTCCAGCCGGACCGGCCGCCCGGTCTCGATCGCCGCGCGCGCCTGCTCGATGAGGCGGCGGTCCAGGACCTGGTCGATGTCATGGCGCTGGCGCTCGACGCATCGGATCGCCGTGCCTGCCGGCGCCGCGGGGCGATGCAGGAGCGCCGAAAAATCCAGCCCCTTGGCCTTCCAGTGATCGAGCGCCCGCTGCGGCTTGATCTTGTCCGAGCGGCCGACCATGTCGTCGAACCGCCGGAAGCCCAACTGCGCCATCAGCTCGCGGGCTTCCTCGGCCACGAAGAAGAAGTAGTTGATGACGTGCTCCGGCTGGCCGGAAAATTTCGCCCGCAGCGCCGGGTCGTGGGTCGCAATGCCGACCGGGCAGGTGTTCAGGTGGCATTTGCGCATCATGATGCAGCCTTCGACGATCAGCGGCGCCGTCGCGAAGCCGAATTCTTCGGCGCCCAGCAGCGCGGCGAGGACGACGTCGCGGCCGGTCTTTAACTGTCCGTCGGTTTCGATCCGCACGCGCCCGCGCAGGTTGTTCAAGACCAGCGTCTGCTGCGTTTCGGCCAACCCCAGCTCCCACGGCAGGCCCGCGAATTTAATCGAGCTGAGCGGTGAGGCGCCGGTGCCGCCGGAGTCGCCCGAAATGAGAATCTTGTCGGCGTGCGCCTTGGCCACGCCCGCGGCCACGGTGCCCACGCCCACCTCGGAGACCAGCTTGACCGAAATGTCGGCGCCGGGGTTGGCGTTCTTCAGATCGAAAATCAACTGGGCCAAGTCCTCGATGCTGTAAATGTCGTGATGGGGCGGCGGGGAGATGAGGCCCACGCCCGGCGTGGAGTAGCGCAACCGGGCGATCGTCTCGTCCACCTTGCCGCCGGGCAACTGGCCCCCCTCGCCGGGCTTGGAGCCCTGCGCCATCTTGATCTGGAGCTCCTTGGCGTTGACCAGGTAATGGATGGTGACGCCGAAGCGCGCCGAGGCGACCTGCTTGATGGCGCTGTTTTTCGAGTCGCCGTTGGGCAGGGGGATGAAGCGCTCCGGGTCTTCGCCGCCTTCGCCCGTGTTGCTCCGGCCGCCGATCCGGTTCATCGCGATCGCCAGCGTTTCGTGCGCTTCCTTGCTGATCGCGCCGAACGACATGGCGCCCGTCTTGAACCGTTTCACGATCTCGGACGCCGGCTCCACCTCGTCGATCGGGATCGGCGCCCCCGTGCGTAACTCGAGCAGGCCGCGCAAATTGGCGCGGTGGCGGCTCTCGTCGTTGACCAGGCGGCTGAATTCCTTGTAGGTGGCGTAGTTCTTGGTCCGCGTGGCGTGCTGCAGCCGGTAGATGACGTCGGGGCTCCAATTGTGTTGCTCGCCCTGCACCCGGTAATGATATTCGCCGCCGTAGTCCAGCAGCCGGACCGCCGTCGGCTGGTAGGCGGCCTGATGCCGCCGCAGCGTTTCCTCGCCCAACTCGCGCAGGCCGAGGCCGCCGATGCGCGAGGCGGTGCCGGTGAAATAGCGGTCGATCAGATCATGGTTGAGGCCGATCGCTTCGAAGATCTGCGCGCCGCAATAACTCTGCACGGTGGAGATGCCCATCTTGGAGAAAATCTTCAGCAGGGCCTTGTTGACCGCCTTGATGTATTTTTGCTGGGCGGTGGCGGCGTCGATGCCCTCCGGCAGATAGCCGTCGCGCTCCATGTCGATCAGCGTGCGGAAGGCCAGATAGGGGTTGACCGTGCCGGCGCCGTAGCCGATGAGGCAGGCGAAGTGGTGCGCTTCGCGCGCCTCGCCGGTCTCCACGATCAGCCCGACTTCGGTGCGCGAGCACTCGCGGATCAGATGCTGGTGCACGGCGGAGACGCCCAGCAGGCTGGGGATCGGCGCCCAGTCGGCGTTCACGCCGCGGTCGCTCAGGATCAGGAACGAATAGCCGTCTTTAATCGCCTGCGAGGCCTGCCGGCACAATTCATCGACGGCGGAGCCCAGGCCGTCGGCGCCGTCGGCCACCCGGAAGAGCATCCGGAGGGTTTTGCTCCGGAAATGCTCGTCGGTGATCTCCCGGATTTTTTCCAGCTCCGCGTTGGTCAGGATCGGCTGCTGCACCTTGATGCGGCGGCAGCTTTCCGGCGTTTCGCCCAGCAGATTGGGCTTGGGGCCGATGTTCGTGACCAGCGACATGACGAGCTGCTCGCGGATCGGGTCGATCGGCGGGTTGGTGACCTGGGCGAAGAGCTGCTTGAAGTATTTGAAGAGCAATTGGGGCCGCTCGGAGAGCACGGCCAGGGGCGTGTCGGTGCCCATGGAGCCGACGGCCTCTTCGCCGGTGACGACCATGGGGGTGAGGATCATCTTGAACTCCTCGATCGTGTAGCCGAACGCCTGTTGCTGTTGGCGCAGCGCGGCGTGGCCGGGCTGGGGCACGTTGAGCGGCTCCGGCAGCTCGTCGAGCGAGATCCGGTGGGTCAGCAGCCACTGCCGGTAGGGCTTGCGGCGCGTGATGTCATGCTTGATCTCTTCGTCGTCGATGATCCGGCCCTGGACCGTGTCGACCAGGAACATCTTGCCCGGTTGCAGCCGCCCCTTGAGCCGGACGTCCTCCGGCTTGACCGGCAGCACGCCGGCCTCCGAGGCGAGCACGGCGACGCCGTCGTAGGTGACCATGAACCGGCAGGGGCGCAGGCCGTTCCGGTCCAGCGTGCCGCCGATCGTTTTCCCATCGGTGAAGCAGACCGCGGCCGGTCCGTCCCACGGCTCCATCATCGCCGCGTGGTACTCGTAGAAGGCCCGCCGGTCCAGATCCATGTGCGGGTTGCCGACCCACGCTTCCGGAATCAGCATCATCATGGCGTGGGGCAGGGAGCGGCCGCCCATGACGAGAAACTCCACGGCGTTGTCCAGGCAGGCCGAGTCGCTTTGCTGCTCGTGAATGATCGGATAGAGCTTGTCCAGATCGCGGTCGAACAGCTCCGAGTGCATCCGCCCCTGCCGGGCGCGCATCCAATTGAGGTTGCCCTTCAGGGTGTTGATTTCGCCGTTGTGGCAGATGTACCGGTAGGGATGGGCCAGCGACCACGCGGGAAAGGTGTTGGTCGAAAACCGGGAATGGACCATCGCCAGCGCGCTGACGACGGCTTCGTCCGCCAGGTCCTGATAAAAGGGCGCCATTTGATTGGGCAGCAGCAAGCCTTTGTAGACGACCGTGTTGCAGGAGAGGCTGCAGACGTGGACGGCGTCCCGCTGCTCGATGGCCGATTCGCGCACGGCGTGCTCGATCCGCTTGCGGATGACGTAGAGTTTCCGCTCGAACTGGGCTTCGCTCAAAATGTTCCGGGCGACGAAAAACTGGCGAATGAAGGGCATCGACGCGCGCGCCAGCTCGCCCAGCGACGATTCCTTGACGGGCACGTCGCGCCAGCCCAGCAACTGCTGCCCCTCTTCGTGCACGACGGCTTCGATCATGAGCTCGGTGTGCCGCCGCTGGGCCGGGTCCGCGGGCAGGAAGACCATGCCCACGCCGTATTGACCGGCGCCGGGCAGCTTGGCGCCGCCCTCGGCCGCCGCGCGGCGGAAGAATTCATGGGGAATTTGAATCAGGAGACCGGCGCCGTCTCCGGTGCAGGGGTCGCAGCCCTGCGCGCCCCGATGGGCCATGTTCTCAAGAATCTGCAGGCCGTTCTTGACGATGCCGTGAGATTTTTCGCCCTTGATGTTGACGATGAACCCGATGCCGCAGCCGTCCCGTTCGTGCCGGGGATGGTACAGGCCTTGAGGAGAGGGCATCGCGCCGTGATGCGGGATGGCCATGAGAGTCTCTCATTATAATGGAGCCTTTTGCGCGAACGCAAGGCTCCATCGGATCATCAGGAAGACGGCCGGGAAGACGACCCCGGCGGTTTGACTTTTCGCGAATGAACTCGCTAGACTGATTTGCTTTGCCGACGGTCCCGACACCCATTCGATGCCAGCCTGCCGTGCGACGACAACCGCCGATCGCCGCGGCGGTGCTGCTCTTGTGCTGTGTCGGCGCCGTTGACGCCCGCGCGGCCGAGAACGCTCCGCGCGCGGACGCCGCCGCAGAGCCCGGCCTGCAGACCGCCAGCACCGTGGAGGAGCTGGCGCTGGTGTTGAGCACGCTCTTCCCCGCAATCACCGGCGCGGTGATGGCCGTTGACGGCGATCGCCTGGAGGTGGATGTCGGCACGGCTCAGGGCGCTCGGCCCGCGCTGGCGCTGTCGGTCTATCGCCCCGGCGAGCCCTTTCGCCACCCGTTGACGGGCGCGCCGATGGCGTCGTCAGAAACAATGCTGGGCGCCGCGATCGTGGAACGTGTGGAGCCCGGGCGCGCCGCGGCCCGCCTCCTGGAGCCGCCGGCGCAGGCCGTGCGGGCCGGCGACCGGGTGCGGTTGACGGCGGCCCGTCTGCCGGTGGCGTTGGCGTCCTCCACCAGCCCCGCGGTGGCCGGCCGGCTGGTGGCCGCGTTGGAAGAGACCGGCCGCTTTCTCGCCAAACCGCTCGTCTCCGCACACGCGGCGCCGGCCTTGATCGGCGCGGTCCTTGATCCGGCCGGAGTGGAGCCGGATTCCCGTTGGGCCCCGC
>JBFMAJ010000037.1:0-11844 GCA_040755775.1 Nitrospirota bacterium | reverse complement strand
CCGTATCACCAGCAAAAAGGCCGTCCGGCCTTTCAGCCGGACGGCCCCCGTCCGCAGGCGGGCGGAACGCGCTACTTGCTCATGATACTCTTGGCGTCGATGAAGGGCATCGCGCCGCCGGTCACTTGGGGCATCACGCCGTTCCACTTCTCGATCGCCCGCAACTGCAGCAGAATGGGCGTGATCGTCTCCCGCTGCAGGCGCTGGGCGTCCGCCTCGGCTTTGGCCCGCGTCACCATCTGCTCCGCCTCGATCTTCACCCGCTCCAGGTCGCGCCGGGCCTTGAGCGCCTGCTGCTCGGCGGTCTGCTTGGCCTCGATCGCCTTGTTGAACTCGTCGGAAAAAGCGAAGTCGATGATGTTGAACTCGTCGACGACGATGTCGAATTCCCGCAGGCGCGCGGTCATCGCCTCCTTGATGTCGTCCCGCACCTGCGCCCGCTTGGTGATCAACTCTTCCGCGGTGTATTGGGCCGAGATCGCCTTGACCGCCTCCTGCACCTGCGGGTCGATCACGCGCGACTTGAACTCCGATCCGATCCGCCGGTAGACGGCGTTCACCCGCTCCGGGTCGATGTGATAGTTCAGGGCGATCCGGGACCGGACGATCTGCAGATCCTTCGACGCGGCGGTGGCGTCGGTCTCCGACTTTTGCACCTTGATGTCGATCGGAATGATGTCTTCCACCATGGGAATTTTGAACTGCAATCCCTCGGTCAGCACCCGGTCCTGCACGCCGCCGGCCAGCATGTTGAACACCACGCCGCGCTCGCCCGCGCCGATCGACTCAAACGATTGCGTGGCCAGCCCGATCACGAGCAGCAGCGCCACGCCGGTGACGATCGTCTTGACGGGAATCTGCGGCGGCCTCCCCTGTTGGATCGACGTGGCGATATACAATCCCACTCCCAGCAACAACAGCAGCATGATCAACGAACCCATAGGCGCGACTCCTTTGCGGAAGGTGATGGACGGCCAAAACCTTAACGAAGGTCCTTCTCAGATGTCAATCAGATTCGGGGGGCGGATTGACGAGGCTTACGGCGCGCCGCACCGCACCTGCACCGGCCGGCCGCTCCGGCGATGCCGGCCGATCGCCCAGGCCAGCAGCGTGCCCAGGTAGACGAACCAGAGCGCCGCCAGCGCCCCGGCGAGCGTATTGAACAGGTAGAGCGGCGTCTTGGTCAGCTCAACGACGGGGCCGGGCCAGGCGGCGATCAGCGCCAGGCCCAGGGCGAGCGCGGCCATGAGGGCGAGGGCGCTCCCGGTGCTTTCCGGGACGCCCCGCCGGCAGCGAAGCCCCACCGTCCCATCCCGCAGCCGCTCCCGAAACCGGCTCACCGTCAGATAGCCCTCGCTGAATCCCGCCATCGCCCCGAAGAAGCCGCCGGAAATCCAGTCGATGAAGTACGATCCGGTGCGGAAGGGCAGGAGCCAGAGCAACACGCCGCCCGCGCAGAGCAGCGCGGCGCAGAGAGCGTCCAGCCGCACGGCTCGCATGTCAGACGGGAGATGGGGTGGAGATGGAGTGGAGACGGAGTAGAGATTGAATGGAGATAGGATGGACATTAAGCAAGAGGAGATTCAGCTTAGGATTCCCAATCTCCACTCTATCTCAATCCATCTCAATCAGTCTCATTCAATCCCATTTACGTTTCTTGGGAGTGAGGCGGTCCAGTGTGACCTTGATCCCGCATTTTGCAAAACATTCGCGGTAGCTGTCAAACTGCTCGGTCACCGTGGCCACGGTGGAGGCGTAGCCGTAGTTGAGCACTTCGAGCTTGGCGCTCATGTTGACCACGTTGTAGAGGAACATCACCGCGTCGGTGGGATTGGGCTGCAGCAGCAGGAAGTCTTTCTCCGGATGCTCGGCCTTGTAGCGCTTCATCGCCATGTAGAGGCGCGACGCGGTGCTGACCCGCTGGGCTTGGTCCCAGATGAACGAGAGGCCTTTTTCCTTGATGCTGGCGATCTCGCCCGAGATCGAGGTCAGGCAGAACCGGTTTTTGTCGTTTTCCACCCGCTGGATCGGATTGAGCACCAGCATCATGTCCGCGCCGTGGTTGATCGCCACGTCCATGTAGGCCACCCGGCCGACGCCGCCGTCCATGTAGTCGCGCCCCTTGATCGTGACCGGCTGAAAGACGATCGGCATCGCGGAGGAAGCGGTCACCGCCTGCGAAATCGGCACGTCGTCGAACCCCGGCTCGCCGAAGACGTCGTAGCGTCCGTAATCGATGTCCACCGCGGGGATGTAGAGCTGGCGGCGCAGCTTGCGGAAGTCGTTCGTCCGGCCCTCCTTGCTGAAGAAATTGCTCAGGTAGGCGTCGAAGTTCTTCAACGTGAAGATGCCGGACGGCAGATTTTCCTGCAGCATATAGACCAAGTCGAGCAGCGAAAAGGTCGACCGTTTTCTCAAGTAGTGCTTGGCCAGCGGCCCGATCGATTTCATCAGCCGCTTGAAGAGCTGCCAGGTCTCCTGATAGCCGAAATCGTAGATGTTCTCGCGCTTGAAGTTGTACGGGCTGTCAGTGTCGTTGATGATCGCGTCGAAAATGTCGCGGGGTTTGACGCCGTTGGCAATCAGCGACGCCACCGCCGAGCCGGCGCTGGTGCCCACGTAAATGTCGAACTGGTTGACGCTGAAGCCCGGCTCGAAAATCTCGTCGATCGCCGTCAGACAGCCGACCTCGTACATGAACCCGGGAAAGCCGCCGCCGGCCAGCACCAGTGCGGTCTTTCCCCGGCGCTCAGTCGGCATGTGGGGTGCTCACGTTATTTGTCCTGCCATTTCGGCTGCCGCTTCTCAAGGAACGCCGTCACGCCTTCCCGCATGTCCGCCGTCTCGCACAGCGATCCGAAGAGATCCGATTCTTTTTTCAATCCGTCGGCCATCGGCATCGTGAGCGAGGCGTGAATCGCCGCCATGGCGGCGCGCACCGCCGCCTGCCCCTTGGACGCGATCTTTTTGGCCAGCCCCTGCGCCTGCTTCAACACTTCGCCGTCGGGCGCTACCTTGTTGACCAGGCCGATCTCCTTCGCTTCCTGCGCCGTGATTTTATCGCCCGTCAGAATCAATTCGGCCGCCTTCGACGGCCCGACGATCCGGCTCAGCCGCTGCGTGCCGCCGAAGCCGGGGATGATGCCCAGGTCGATTTCGGGCTGGCCTAAACGCGCCCGGTCGCCCGCGATCCGAAGATGGCAGGCCATGGCCAGCTCCAGGCCGCCGCCCAGGCAAAAGAGGCCGTTGATCGCCGCGATCACCGGCTTGGGCGACTGCTCGATCTTGTCGAAGATCGCCTGGCCGTTGCGCGTCAGCTCCCGTCCCCGGGCGGCGGAGGAGATCTGCGCCACGTCGCGAAGATCCGCCCCGGCGACGAAGACGCTGCCGGCGCCGGTCAGCACCAGCACCTTGACCGCCGGATCGGCGATCGCGGCCGAGACGGCCGCGTCCAGTTGCTGCATGACGGTCAGCGACAGCGCGTTGGCCGGCGGGTGGTTGATCGTGATCGTCGCGATGTGATCGTCGGTCTGGGTGGTCACCAGGTCGGCCATGCTCTCCCCTCAGTAGGTAAAGAACCCCCGCTTCGTCTTGACACCCAGATAGTTGGCGGCGACCATCCGCTTGAGCATCGGCGCCGGCCAGAAGCGCGGGCCCAGCTCCCGGCTCAGCCGGGTCAGCTCCCCAAGCACGCGGTCGATCCCCATCTGGTCGGCGTAGTGCAGCGGCCCGCCTTTGTCCTGGGGGAACCCGGTGCCCGCCACCATCGCGATGTCGATGTCGGCCGCCGTGGCCACGCCCTCCTGCAGGCAGATGACGGCTTCATTGATCATCGGGAGCAGCAGCCGCTCGGGCGAAAAGGCGGTCTTCTTCAGCTCCAAGCGCTTTTGCAGATCGGCGAGCAGCGCGGGAAGCTCCGGATCGTCGCCCTCCACGTAAAAGCCCCGTCCCTGTTTTTGACCCAGCCGCCCCCGCTTGACCAGCTCGCCCAACAGGGGCGACGGCGCCATGCGCGGCCCGTAGGCGTCGTACAGAATGGCGGCGACCTTGTCCGACACGTCGATGCCGACCATGTCGAGCAGCAGGAACGGCCCCATCGGCAGGCCGGCCGCCGTCATCGCCTGATCGATCTCGGCCAGGGACGCCGCCCCTTCCTGCAGGGCGAAGCTCGCCTCGTTCAGGTAGGGCATCAGCAAGCGGTTGACGAGGAAGCCCGCGCACTCCCGCACGCGGACGGGAATTTTCCGGAGCGATTCGGCGAAGGCGACGGCGTCGTCGACCGTTTCGGAGGAGGTGGCCAGGCCGGGGACCACTTCGACCAGCTTCATCACGTGGGCCGGGTTGAAGAAGTGGAGGCCGACCAGCTTTTCCGGCCGCTTGACCGCCGAGCCGATGGCGGAAATTGACAGCGCGGAGGTGTTGGTCGCCAGAATGGCCGACTCCCCCACCGCCGACTCCACCTCTTGAAATAACTTCTGCTTGACGCCGACGTCCTCGAACACGGCCTCGATCACCAAATCGACGTCCTTGAAGCCGTCATACGCCGTCGTGCCGGTGACCAGAGCCAGTTTCTGCTGCATCTCGGCCGCGGTCATCTTGCCCTTGTCCACGCGCCCCTGGTAGGTTCGGCGGACGACGGCCAGCCCTTTGTCAACGAGGTCCTGGCGCAAGTCCTTCAGCAGCACCGGCACGCCCGAATAGCTGATCACCTGGGCGATCTGTGCGCCCATCGTGCCCGCGCCGATGACGGCGGCCTTATAAATGTACATGATCCTGTTCCCCTATCCCTTCATCCGCCATTGCTCTTTCGCCCCAGGGCGGGTCAGCATCCAGATGCCCCAGGCGAAGAAAAGGCCGACGGCCGCGGCGATCGGCCGGTCCCAGGTGACGCTGCGCTCCAGCGACTGCGCCCGCAGCGTCGCCTGCGCCGCCCCGATCAGGGTCATGCCGCCGACGATGTAGAAACCCCACCGCGCCCAGGCCTGCCGGGCCAGCATCCCGCCGCCGACGGCCATGTACAGAATCGCCACGCCGAGCACCAAGCCCAGCGACGCGACCCGGCCGGCCATCAATCCCATGGCGGCCATCAGCAGGCCCATCGCCAGGAGCGCCGCGCCGAAGATCATCCGCACGGCGTCGTACAGGTGCGATTCCGGTCCCGATTCGACTTGATTCATCGTGATCATGTGCGCCTCCTTTCCGCTCAAAATGGGGTCAGAGAACAATTTTTAGAGTGCACTCACTACGCGTCGTAAATTGTTCTCTGACCCCATTTTTCTTATGTTCTCTCCACCACCATCGCCGCGCCGAGGCCGCCGCCCACGCAGAGGCTGGCGCAGCCGAGCGTCAGATTCCGCCGCTGCATTTCGCGGAGCAACGTCAGCACCAGGCGCGCCCCGCTCATGCCCACGGGATGGCCCAGCGCGATCGCCCCGCCGTTGACGTTGACGATCTCCCGGTTCAACCCCAGCTTTTTCTCCACCGCCAGGTACTGCGCGGCGAAGGCTTCGTTGATCTCGAACAGTTGAATGTCCTTCAGCCCCACGCCCGCCTTTTTCAAGGCGAGCGGAATCGCCTCGGCCGGTCCGATCCCCATGCGGGTGGGATCGACGCCGATAAACGCATACGACCGCACGGCCCCAAGCGGCGTCAGGCGCAGCGCCTTCGCCCGTTCGGCCGACATCATCAGCAGGACGGCCGCGCCGTCGTTCAGCGGGCAAGCGTTGCCGGCGGTCACCGTGCCGCCCTCCTTGAAGATCGGCGGATAGAGCGCGAGTTGCTGCTCGGTCAGCGCGACGTTCGGCCCTTCGTCCTGGCTGAAGGGCTCCGGCGTCACCTCTTTGCCCGCCGCGCGCTTGGGCACCATGATCGTCATCACTTCGTCCTTGAACTTGCCCTCGCGGATCGCGCGGAATGCCCGCTTGTGCGACTGGACGGCGAATTTGTCCTGCTCCACGCGGGGGATTTGATAATCCTCGGCCAGATTCTCGGCGGTGCAGCCCATGATCTGGCCGCAGAAGGCGTCGGTCAGGCCCTCCCAGATGCTGTCGATGAATTCGCCGCTCCGGAGCCGCTTGCCCCACCGCATGTCGCGCGACACGTAGGGCGCGCGGCTCATGTTCTCGATCCCGCCGGCGATTTGCGCGTCCGCGTCCCCGGCCTTGATGTTCTGCGCCGCGTTCACGAGCGCCTGCATGCCGGAGGAGCAGTTGCGGGCGACGGTGTAGGCCGGCGTCGTGATCGGCAGGCCGGCCATCAGTCCGACGACGCGGGCCAGGTTGGTGGCGTCGCTGTACTGGCCCACGCAGCCGAGGATCACCTCTTCGATCTCGGCCGGATCGAGCCCGGTGCGCTTCAGCAGCTCGCGCGTGACCAGCTCGCCCAGCTTGTGGTTGGTCAGATCCTTGAGCGCGCCGCCGAAGTTGCCGACCGGCGTGCGCACCCCGTCGATGATGACGACCTGCCGCGTCATAGCCGGGCTTCCTGCACCGCGCTGCCCGGCCCCGTCGGCGCGGGCCGCATTTTTTGCATCTCTTCCTCCAGCAACTGCCGGCGGAGCACCTTGCCGACCATCGTTTTGGGCAGCTCCGAACGGAATTCGACGAATTTCGGCACCTTGTATTTGGCCAGCTCCTTGGCGCAGAAGGCGATGATCTCCTGCGGCGTGGAGACGTCGCCCTCCTTGAGCACGATGTAGGCCTTGATCACCTCGACGCTGAACGATTCGGGCAGGCCGACCACCACCGCCTCCTTGACCTTCGGATGGCGGAAGAGCGCCTCCTCCACCTCGCGCGGGTAGACGTTCTCGCCGCGGGTTTTGATCATGTCCTTCTTCCGGTCCACGATGTAGAAATAGCCGTCGCGGTCCATCCGGCCGAGGTCGCCGGTATAGAGCCACCCGTCGCGCAGCACCCCGGCCGTCTCGTCGGGCCGGTTCCAGTAGCCGCGCATCACCTGCGGGCCGCGCACAACCAATTCTCCCACCTGCTCCGCCTCCAGCTCCCGCGCGCCCGTCTCCGCGTCGACGATTCGGGCGTCGGTGTCCGGCAGCGGAATCCCGATGCTGCCCTTTTTCCGCTTGCCGAAAATCGGATTGGCGTGGGTGACCGGCGCGCTCTCCGTCAGGCCGTAGCCTTCCACCAGCTTGCCCTTGGTCAACTGCTCGAACCGCTCCTGCACCTCCGCGTGCAAGGGGCCCGCGCCGCTGATGCAGATGCGGACCGACGACAGATCGCACCGGCTCACCTTGGGGTGATTGTTGATCGCCACGTACATCGCCTGCACGCCCATGAAAATGGTCACCCGCCGTTTCTGGATCGCCGAGAGCACCTCGTCCGTCTTGAATTTCGGCAGCAGCACCAGCATGGCGCCGATTTTGACGGCCAGGTTCATGCACGAGCTCATCCCGTAGACGTGAAAAAACGGGATCACGCCGAGAAACACTTCACGCCCCTCCCGCAGCGAGGGCATCCAGCCGTGGCACTGCACGACGTTGGCGACGAGGTTGCGGTGGGTGAGCATGACGCCCTTGGGCGTGCCGGTGGTGCCGCCGGTGTACTGGAGCAGCGCCAGATCGTCGGGCCCGACCGTCACGGCGGGCGCCTGATCGGACGCCCGGTCCAGCAGCGCCGTCCATTGATGGACGCCGTCCGCCGGCGGAACCTCGACCCATTGCCCCTCCCGCTTCGCCTTGAAGGGATAGAGCCACTTCAGCGGGACCGGCAGGTAGTCGCGCACGCCCGTGACGACGATCCGCTTCAGCGGCGTCTTCGATTTGACGGACTGCACGCGCGGATAAAATAGGTCCAGCGTGATCATCGTCTCCGCGCCGGAATCCGCCAATTGAAATTCGATTTCCCGCTCGACGTAGAGCGGGTTCATTTGGACCACCACGGCCCCGGCCATCAGCGCCCCATAGTAGGCGATGACCGCCTGCGGCGAATTGGGCAGCATCACGGCGACGCGATCGCCCGGCCGGACGCCCAGGGCGCGCAACGCGTTGGCGCATCGGGCGGCCGCGGCGGCCGTGGCGCGATAGGAGAGTTTCTTGCCGTAGAAGTAAATCGCGGTCTGTTTGGGGAACCGGCGGGCCGAGGCGGTTAGGAACTCGTGCAGCGGCTCCTCGGGATAGTCGAGGCGCGGGGCGACTTCGGGTTCATACGCTGTCGACCATGGCCGGCCCATCTGACTGCTCCCATCGCGTGCGCTGCGTCGCCCCCGCCGGAACCACGCCTTGGGCAGGCGATTCCTCGACGACGATCTCTAGTAGCAAGATAGCTCACCCACCGGGGATTGTCAAGCCGAACCCCCTGTTTTCAGACGAGATTTCGGCTTCGTTCGCGGGCGGCGCGTTGGATGCCGGCCTAATTGAGAATCAGGCAGGTGTTCGTCTGCGTCACCCCGTCAATGGAGCGGATCTTGGCCAGGATCAACTCGGCCAGACTTTTCACGGAGTCGGTTTCCACCTGGGCGATCAGGTCGTAAGCGCCCGTGACCGTGTAGACGGCCTTGACGCCGGCCATGCGCTGCAGCGTGGTGTGCACGCTTCGGGTGTGATCCCCGGACACGTTGATGAAGACGAATGCTCCCTGCATGGAACCTCCTATGGTCGTCCGGCGGTCAGATGAACACTTTGAATCCGAAGTTCCAGTTGAGAAAAAGATCGTCGTCCAAGCCGGTGAGATTGAGCAGCAACGTCGTGCCCAGCCAGAGGTTTCTCGCCAGCTCGACGTCGATGCCGCCGCCGATCGGGACCAAAAAGTCGGTCTCATCATGCCGGTTGTCGGTGGTGACGAACCCGAGGCCGGCCTGCACGTGCGGATGGAGCGCCGGATTGTCGGGAACCTCGAACATGTATTTGATCTGGCCGGAGAGCCCGATCAGCGTAAAATCATCGTCGATGCCCACCTGCGCCAACGGACCGATGGAGACCTCCTGCGTCAGGTAGTAGTCGCCGCTGAGCGTGAAGCCCAGCGTCGTGCCCTCCTCGGTGCCCGCCAGGAACCCGAAGCCCGCCCCGAACGCCAGATGTCCGGTCCGATCATCGATCACCTGAGCCGGCGCGGGCAACGCCAGCAACCCGATCAGCACCGGCGCGGCCAGCGCCGCCACTGCATGATGTCTGCGCATGATCCACCTCCTATGATTGAAGAAGCCCATTATAGATCAGGGGACCGGCCGCGCGCCACTGAATGCCGCGAAATGGGGATGGCGGCGAATTACGCGCGCAACTGATCGAGCGTGATCGGCCGGGCCCCCGCCGAGGTCATCTCGTGAACGGCCCGTCGGCCGTCGTCGGGATGGACATTCACGGCCCGGGAGCCATCGGTGAGCAGGTAGACGGCGAATGCCTCCTTCAACCCGTCGAGCACCGTCTGCTTGACGCAATAGTCCGTGGCCAGCCCGCCGATCAGGAGCGTTTCGACACCCTGTTGACGGAGCCGCCGGGCCAGATCGGTGCCCTGAAAGCCGGAATAGGCGTCAACGGCCGGCTGCGTCGCCTTCGAGACGATCGCCGCATCCGCCGGGACATTCAATTGCGGATGAAATTGGGCGCCGGCGGTGTCCTGCACGCAATGGACCGGCCATGGCCCGCCCCGGGGCGCGAAGGAGCAATGGTCGGCCGGATGCCAGTCGCGGGTGAAATAGACGGATGCACCGGCCCGTTGAGCGCGCTCGATATAACGATTCAGGACCGGAACGACGTCGTCCCCGCGCGGAACCGCCAGGCTGCCGCCCGGGCAGAAATCGTTCTGCACGTCCACCACGATCAACGCCGTCTGCCGGTCAATCTCCATGGCGGCGCGAGGCGGTTATTGATCGCCGGCCTGCGGGGCGATGAGCTGGGACGGCCGGCGCGGGGCCCCCTCGATGGCTTGCAGCTTCCGCCCCATGTCCGCCAGCCGCTTCGACACCGCCGCGTTGACCGTTCCCTCCGGATAGCCGCCGTCCGGCTGCGGTTCTCCGGCCAAACGGCCCGTGAGCAACTCGATCGCTTCGTCGATCGTCGATGCGGCGTAGAGATGAAAATTGCCCGACGTGATGGCCTCCACCACCTCCTCCGTGAGCATCAGATGCTTCACGTTCCGCCGGGGGATGATGACGCCCTGCTCGCCGGTCAGGCCGAGCGCGTTGCACGCGCTGTAAAAACCTTCGATTTTTTCATTCACGCCGCCGATCGCCTGCAGCTCTCCCCGCTGGTTGACCGAGCCGGTCATGGCCAGCCCCTGGCGAACGGGCGCGTCGGCGAGGCTGGAGATCAACGCCGCCAACTCGGCTGCGGAGGCGCTGTCGCCCTCCACCTCCGCGTAGCTCTGCTCGAAGCAGAGCGTGGCCGACAGCGACAGCGGAACCTCCCGGCCGTAGCGGCCGCCCAGGTAGCCTGAAAGGATCATGACGCCCTTGTTGTGGGTTTTGCCGCTGAGCTTGGCTTCCCGCTCGATGTTGACGATGCCGGCCTGCCCCAGAAACACCCGCGCGGTGATCCGGGAGGGCCGGCCGAAGGCGAAATCGCCCAGCTCGTGAACCGACAATCCGTTGACCTGGCCCGCCACCGCGCCGGCCACGTCGACCATGAGCGTGCCCTCGGCGATCAGCTCCCGGATGCGCTCCTCCAGCAGGTTCGATCGGTGGATCTTCTCCTGCACGGCCCTCTGCACGTGCTTGGCCGACACCAGCGGCGATCCGTCGCGCCCGGCCCAGTGGCCGGCTTCGCGCACCAGGTCGGCCAAATCGCTGAAGCGCAGGGACAGCTTCTTCTGATGGCCGGTCCACCGGATGACCTGCTCCAGCACGGCGGCCACGGCGGCCTGGTCGAAATGCGGCAGTTGCTCCTCGCGGCACAACCGCGCGATGAAATGGGCGTACGGCACCGGCGACTCCTCGGTGCGCGCCTGCTCCACGTCAAAATCGGCCTTCACCTTGAAAATGTCGCCGAACTCCTCGTCGTAGGTGTAGAGCAAATAATAGAGGAGCGGGCTGCCGATCAAGATCACCCGCAGTCGCACCGGAACGGGCTCCGGTTTGATGCCGGCCGCGGCCCCCAGGCCGTACAGCTCGCCGACGTCCTCGATCTTGAGGCACTCATTCTTGATCGCGCGCTTCAGGGCGTCCCAGGAGAAGGGGGCTCGCAACAGGTCCAGGGCATTCACCAGCAGATAGCCGCCGTTGGCTTGCAGGATCGAGCCGGCCTTGATCATGGTGAAGTCGGTGTAGAGCGTTCCGAACCGGCTTTTCTTCTCGATCCGGCCGATGAGGTTGTTGTAGGTCGGATTGATCTCTTCGACGACTGGCGCGCCGCACCGGCCGCCGTTGTCTACGATCACGTTCACCTCGTAGCGCGTCATCGACTCCTTGGGGGCCTCCGCCTCCGCGCCGAGCAGCCGCAGGTGGGGCTCCGGCGCCGGCAGGAAGTCTTTGAAATGCTCCAGCACGTCCTGCCGCACCGCCTGAATGTGGTCGACGATGTGCGGGGAGTCCCGGTATTTGGCCACCAGTTCATCGAAGAAATGCGCGGACGTGTAATCGATGACGCGCCGGTTCAGTTGCTCCGTCTTGCGCTCCGTCTCCTCCTGCAGCGCGCGGATCCGCTGCACATAGGCGTGGATGTGCTCGTGCAGCTCTTTCTCTCTGCGCTCGATGTCGGCGCGCACGGCGGGCTCGAGCGATTCCAACTCCTCCGACTCCAGCGGCTTGCCGCGGTGGAGCGGCGCCAGCACGATGCCCAGCCGCGTGCTGCTCAGGAGAAACTCCCGTTCCTTGGCCCGCTCCTGCAACTCGTTGGTGAGGCTCTCGCGCGCGTTGGAAAAATTCTCTTCCAGCCGCCGGCGCTGATCCTCGTAGTCC
>JBFMAJ010000036.1:0-11938 GCA_040755775.1 Nitrospirota bacterium | reverse complement strand
CATCGATCGGCGGCTCGGCCGCGTGGTGGAAACCGTGGTGGTGCCGGATGAGCGCCCGGCCATTCGCAAAACGCTGGTCCGGCTGGTCGACGCGCGGGGCGTCGACCTTGTGGTGACGACCGGCGGAACGGGGGTCTCGCCGAGAGACGTGACGCCGGAGGCGACGCGCGAAGTGATCGACCGAGAAGTGCCCGGCGTGGCGGAATTGATGCGGCTCAAGGGGTTGTGCCGCACGCCGCGGGCGATGATCTCGAGGGGCGTCTGCGGGATCAGGAAGCGGAGCGTGGTGCTCAATCTGCCCGGCAGTCCGAGGGGCGCGGTGGAGAGCTTGAACGTCGTGCTGCCCTTGTTGCCGCATCTGATCGGCAAGGTGCAGGGCGACCAGGCCGACTGCAGTGGTATCGGTACGCTTCAAGCGTACGGCGATGGGGGGCGCGGGGAGGAGCGTGTCGGGGCGGTTCATGAACCGCCCCTACATCCCCGCGTGAGCGAGCGCGGAGCGCGAGCGGAATGATCGACGTCGGCGGGAAGCCGGCCACGCGCCGGACGGCCGTGGCCGTGGGCCGGATCGCCCTGTCGCCGGACACGCTCGACAGGATTCGTCGGGGGACGATGGCCAAAGGCGACGTGCTGGCGGCAGCCCGGCTGGCGGCGGTGATGGGGGCGAAGCGGACGGCGGATCTGATCCCTTTGTGCCATCCGCTGCCGTTGGACGGGGTTGACGTCCACATTGAAGAGGAGCGCGGCCGTCGCGATGCCCAATGTCTCCTTCGCGTGACGGTGACGGTCAAGACGACGGCCAAAACCGGCGTGGAGATGGAGGCGTTGACCGGGGTCTCGGCCGCGTTGCTGACGATTTACGACATGAGCAAGGGGGTCGATCGGACGATGGTGATCGGCGGGATCGGCTTGACGCAAAAGCGCGGCGGCCGGTCGGGCGATGTCCGTCGTTCGCCCCCGGCGATTCACGGGGTCCTGTCATGATCCGGCTGCTGTTGTTCGGCGCGTTGCGCGAGTGGGCCGGCACGGGTGAGATCGGGCTGACCGTCGATGCGCCCCTGTCGGTGCGGGGATGTCTCGACCGGGCGGAAGAACGCGTGCCGGGACTGCGCCGATGGGTGGTTGAGCTGGGCGTGGTCGTGGCGGTGAACGGCGACGTCGTGCCGGGCGGCGAGGTCATGCTGGCGGGCGGCGAGGAGGTGGCCCTGCTGCCGCCGTTTTCGGGCGGCGCGCCGGTCTCGCCGTCGGTCGATGCGGCAGTGCGGTTCCAAGCCGAACCGTTTTCAATGGATGAAGAGATGGCCGCGGTGAGAGCGCAGTCGGCGCGAATCGGCGCCATCGTGACGATGACCGGAACGGTCCGCGATCTGTCGCATGGCCGGGCCGTTCTCGGCATCAAGGTGGAGCTGTATCACGCGATGGCACGGGGCAAGCTGGCGCAGATTCGCAAGGACATGATGTGTCGCCATTCATTATTGACGGCCCGCATTGTTGTGCGCCACGGGCAGCTCAACGTGGGCGACGACCTGATCCTCATCATCGCGGCGGCCGAGCATCGCGGCGACGCGTTTGCCGCCGCGCACTGGTGCATCGATGAGATCAAACGGTCGGTTCCGATCTGGAAGCGGGAGTTGACGCCGGACGGCTGGCGGTGGGTGCATGGCTGCTGATCCGCCTGCGCCAGAGCGCGACCGTCATGGCCGGGCCATCACCTATCTGCGGCTCTCCGTCACGGACCGTTGCAATCTTCGGTGCCGTTATTGCCTGCCCGCCGGCGGCGTGGAGTGGAGGGCGCGCGAAGGTCATTTGACCGATGAGGAGATCGTCCGGGTCGTGTCGCTGGCGGCCGGGCGGGGGCTGTCGAAGGTTCGACTCACCGGGGGCGAGCCGCTGGTGCGCCCGGGCATCGTCGAACTGGTCGCCAAGCTGGCGCGCGTGCCGGGCATCTCGGATTTGGCCATGACGACCAACGGTGTGCTGCTGGCCCGCCACGCCGTCGCGCTGAAGCGCGCCGGGCTGCATCGGGTCAATGTGAGCCTGGATACGCTTGATCGCGCCAAATTTGCCCGGATCACCGGTCGCGACGCGCTGCCGCAGGTGCTGGAGGGCATCGACGCCGCCGAGCGTGAGGGATTGGCGCCGGTCAAGCTGAACATGGTCGTGCAGAAGGGCATCAACGATGATGAATGCGCGGACCTGGCCCGGCTGACGATCGATCGCCCCTATCATGCGCGGTTCATTGAATATATGCCCGTGGCCGATTTTACCCGGTGGCAGACGCATTATCTTCCGAGCCGGGCGGTCATGGACAGGCTCATCGAGGCGTGTGGGCCTCTCTACCCCTGCGGGCGTGGCGAGCATGAGGGGCCTGCTCTCTCCTATCGGCTTGCCGGTGCGGCCGGCCGGCTGGGTTTCATCTCGGCCATCAGTGATGAGCACTTCTGCGGGCGATGCAACCGGATGCGGCTCACGGCCGACGGAAAGTTGCGGCCCTGCCTGTTCTCACCGGTTGAAGTCGATGTTCGAACCGCGCTGCGCTCAGACTGTAGTGATGGTGCGCTGGACAAGTTCTTTGATCACGCCTTGGCCGTCAAGCCGCCCGCCCATGAACTTTCGACCTCGCCGCAAGAACGCATGCTGGTGACGATGATCACGCTCGGGGGGTAGTTCCTCCGGCCCGCTCAGGTCCCGAACATGGGCCGCGGCGCGGGCTGAATCCTCCGGCCCCGATTCTCTTCAACGGCCATCCTTGCCGTGAGCCCCGCCTTCAGGCTGAGGTTCTTCAACAAGCCGCCTTGTGATGCATTCGTGATACACTCCTGATATATTTTGCCTCGGAAGCGGGCATGCCATGACGCGCAAAATCCTCGTCATCGAAGACGACCGGGACATCGCCCGCCTTGTGGAGCTGCATCTTCGGGACCTGGGCTGCGAGGTCCATCTGGCGTTCGACGGCGCCGCCGGTCTGGAGAAGGCATCTTCAAAGCCGTATGATCTGATCATCCTGGATCTAATGCTGCCCGGCCTGGACGGGCTGGAGATTTGCCGGCGGCTGCGCGCCGGCCCCCGGTATACCCCCATCCTGATGCTCACTGCCAGGTCGGCTGAAGTCGACCGCGTGCTGGGGCTGGAGGTCGGCGCCGATGATTATCTGACCAAACCCTTCAGCATCCGGGAGCTCGTGGCGCGCGTCAAGGCGCTGTTTCGTCGCGTCGAGGCGCTGGGGTCGCAGGCGCCGCCGGAGAGTCGCAAAGCGATTCGGACGGGCGATCTGGTGATTGATGTGGAGAAGCGCACGGTCACGCTGCAGGGGAAACCGGCCGATCTGACGGCCAAGGAGTTCGATCTGCTGCTGCGATTCGCCCAGCATCCCGGCCGGGTCTACACTCGCGCGCAACTGCTGGATCTGGTGTGGGGCTATGCGCACAACGGGTACGAACATACCGTCAATTCCCATATCAATCGGCTCAGGGCCAAGATTGAAAAGGACCCGACGAGGCCCCGTTATGTGCTGACGGTCTGGGGCGTCGGCTACAAATTCGTTGAGCAGGACGGGGCGCCGAAGTAGGGCCATGGTCAAGACGCTCTATGCCAAGCTCGCCGCCGTGTTCTTGGGGATCTTTTGCCTCATGGGCATTCTGTATGTTCTGGTGACGCTCTTCACCACCCGGATGTACCTGCAGGAGGTCAATCAGAAGCTGAATCGCGGCCTGGCCAAAAACCTCGTGTCCGAGACGAATCTGCTGGAGAAGGGCCGGGTCAATGACGCCGCGCTCAAGGAAATCTTTCATATGTTGATGGTGATCAACCCAAACATCGAAATATATCTGCTCGATGCCGAGGGACGCATCCTGGCTTACTCGGCGCCGCCCGGCACGGTCAAGCGGGAGCGGGTCGCGCTGGCACCCCTGCGACGGTTTGCCGCGGAGACCGGAGTGTTCCCGATTCTGGGGGACGACCCGCGGGATCTCCAGCGTCAGAAGGTCTTCTCGGTCTGCCCGATCCCGAAAGAGGGAGGGCCGATCGAAGGCTATCTCTATGTGATTTTGGGAGGCGAGGCGTTCGACTCGGCCGCCCAGATGCTGCAGGGCAGTTACATCCTGCGATTGAGCGCCTGGGCCGTCGCCGGGGGACTGCTCTTCGCGCTGCTGGCCGGTCTCCTGCTCTTTCATCGGCTGACGCGACGGCTCGCGCGGCTGGACTCGGCAATGGAACGCTTCATGCGGCGGGATTTTTCCGGCTCGTTGGAGTTTGAGCCTTCCTCGAATGCCAGGCTGGCGGACGAAATCGACCGGCTGGGAGCGACATTTACACGGATGGCCGACCGCATTCTCGATCAACTGAATCATCTGAAGCAGACGGATCGGCTTCGCCGGGAGTTGGTGGCCAATGTGTCTCATGATCTTCGCACGCCCCTGGCCTCCCTCCAGGGCTACCTGGAGACCTTGCTGCTCAAGGAAGGAACGCTGTCGACCGAGGAGCAGCGCCGGTATCTCGAAATCGCGTCAACGCATAGCGTGCGATTGGGCA
Source organism: Nitrospirota bacterium (assembly GCA_040755775.1). Taxonomy (GTDB): domain Bacteria; phylum Nitrospirota; class Nitrospiria; order JACQCE01; family JACQCE01; genus JBFMAJ01. The sequence goes on along the minus strand of JBFMAJ010000036.1, from coordinate 7,408 downwards.
AGCTCGTCGCTGAACTGTTCGAGCTGGCGAAATTGGATTCCCAGGAGGCGGCGCCGCATGTGGAATCGTTTTCGCTCGGCGAATTGGCGCAGGATGTGGCACAAAAATTTCAGCTCCCCGCCCAGCAGCGGCGCATCCGTCTTGAGGCCGATGTTCGCCCGGATCTTCCCTTCATTTCAGCCGACATCGGGCTGATCGAGCGGGTCTTTGAAAATCTGATCGACAACGCACTCCGTCACACGCCGGCCGGCGGAACCGTGACCATTGCTCTTGCGCCATCGGACACCAGCATCACCGTTCGGGTGGCGGATACCGGCCAGGGGATTCCGCCTGAAGCGCTGCCGCATATTTTTGACCGGTTCTATAAGGTCGAAACGGGCGCCCCCTCCGAGGGCGCGGGGCTCGGCCTGGCCATTGCCAAGCGCATTCTCGAGCTTCACGGCAGCTCGATCGAGGCGTCCAGTGCCCCGAACGCCGGAACCACCTTCACCTTTCGCCTCCCGATCAGCGCCGAGGCCGCCGCTCAATAATGCAGAATGATCGATCAAGCACGCCGCGTCAGTGGCGACGTTGGATCCAGAGATGCTTGAGGCAAGGCGGTTTCGCGAGTTTGTGCCGCGTTAATCCCCCCTGACAGCGCGCTGGTACTCAGCAAGAAGGTGGGGGTCATCAATAGAACCATGGTGGTGAACCTGCCGCCAGCCGATGTCCGGGCCGAACCACTGGACAATCCGGCTGGTGCGGATGGAGAGCGGAAGCGCCGCGCTTCCTTTTACAAATTCACCGGTTTCACGCCCGGCGAAGACGACCATCTCGCCGCTCTGACATTCAACAATGTCGGCGAGTTCCACCCGCACGGTCGCCGGTCCAGTGAAGATCCGTTGGTACAGCGCGGCGATGGGTTCGTAGCCACGCAAGATTCCGCCGAGGGGGTTGTTCAACTGGATGAGTTCATGCTCGGCCCACACCTGTCTGAACACATTCGTGTCCCGATGGTTGAAGGCGTAGTAGAAGGTCTCCAACAAGGCCCGCGCCCCTTCGATGCCGTACTCGCGCGCTTGGGGAAGACGATTCGTTGCGTCACGGCCGTACCTGTATGGCGAGTGAAGAATCATTCGCAGCTCTCCTTGTATAACGGGTACGATCAGTGACCGAGGGCCTCGCCCTCGAGGTCACGCACCAGGTTCAAGATGAACATCTCGTTGAAGCCGTGCCAGCTCCCGTACTTCTCGCGCATCGGGAAGTAGACCGTGTCAAAGTACGTCGCCATCTGATGGTGATCGTCGCGAGTGCCGAAGGGTCCGGCCCTCCGGATGGCCTCCCGCGCCAGCTTCCGGCCCTCTTCCATCATGTCCCGCCAGTCGATCAGGTCCTGTCTCGTGCCATAACCGAAGTGCGACGGTACGAAGGTGTCAAAGTCGAGCGCGATGACGCGATTGAGCGCCGCGAGGTACCCCGGCGCGTACCGGTCCGGCACGCCGACGGGCGGAACGGTCTTCACGAGTCCAAGGTCTGCCGTAAACACCAGCCGCTCGGCCGGCAGATGGAAGGCATAGAGCGTATCCGTGTGTGAGAGCCCCAGGTACAGGGCCCTGATCTCCACCCCACCGATGGTGAGCGTCGTGTCGCCGGAGATGAAGCGCGTTGGGTCGAGGACATCGTGATGCTCAAATTCCTTCCAATACGTTGGGCACTTCTCGTGCGCAATGACTTCGGTGGGATCGAGCGCCGCGCCCCCGCGGGTGTGGTCAAGGTGGTAGTGCGAGTAGATGAGCGTGTGAACCTTTTTCCCGGGGAGCGTCTGGTCCAGCTTCTTCTTGAGCGCTGTGGTCATCTCTGCGTTCATGGGGTCGATCACCACGAGTCCGACGTCGGTGACGATGATCAGGTTGCGGTACCAGTTCCACCGAAACGTGTAGACCTTGTCGGTGAGCCGCTCGAACTTCATCCCGTCAACGTCAGGCCCATGAAAATAGGGTTCCACCGTCGTCATGACGGTCTTGAGAATCAGCCCCCTGCAGCCGGCCGTCGACACGAGGGCTGCCGCTGCCACTACAACCAGAAAGCCTCTCTTCATAATGTGCCCCATTAAACGGCTGCAGGTATACGACGAATGGAGAATCATGCGCGGGCCTCCTGAGGAAATGCACTCCGGTCACGAATCAGTTTCCAGATCGAAACGAGGTGGAACCACAACCAGAGCGGCGCTGGGAGAAACACGGCGTACATCATGCTGTGGTGAGGCCCAACGTCCGGCAGCAAGACGAGCGCAAGGGTGCTCGCAACCACCAGGATATCCGCAAGCCCGAAGATGTTGGCAAACCACGCGCGGCGGATCCCTTCGATCTCCGCGGCCAGCGAAAACGCGGCGATCAGGCCGAAGAACCCTGCTCCAATGTGCGTAAAGCCGTCCGCGATCCCAAACCCTGTGGGCAACACGCCGAGGCTCGCCTGCATGAGGAAGGTCGCGCCGAAGAAAACTCGGATGCCTTGGAGCAACAGCAATTGTTCCTGGTCGAGGTCAAGAAGAAGGCGTCTGACGGGCGCGACGACGAACAGCGCCACGCCGACAACCCCGACGAAGAGAACGATGATCACGAGAAAACCCATCCCCGAGATGTCCGCGGGGAACACGCTTTTCGTCGAGAGCCCCAGATGTAGGAGGACGAGCCAGGCCAGCAACGCGGCGCCGATTGCGATTCGCAGCCCGGCGGATGACTTGGCGAGGGAGAGTCCCCACAACGTGTAGGTGATCATCACGAGGTCCAGACCCAGCATGAACCACGCAGACGCGCTTTCGGACATGGCGATTGACTCCTTATGGTAAGATGTTTACCTGAATACAGGTTAGCTTTTATAGTGATGCTAAACAATGCCTAGAAAGACTGAAATATTTGCCGAAACAACTGGGATTGACGCTCAGGACGATTGTCTGAGTGAGATCCTCAGATCGATGCGGATCAGCGGCAGCATTTTGCTCAAGGAGGAGTATGCGATGCCCTGGGGGATCTCGATCCCGAGCGCCGATAAGCTGGGGGCTCTCTTGCATGTCAGCGCCGGCGCGCGCGTGGTTGCGTTCCACTTCGTCCATCGTGGGCACATCGAGATCACGCTCGACAACGGGGATGAGGCGGACGTGGAGGCGGGCGAGATGGCCATCTGCTTTGCGGGCACCGCCCACCAGATTTCACAAGGCCTGAATCCTCACGTCATGCCGGTCGAAACGCTGTTGGCCGGTAGCGACAACGTGTTCCGACCCGGCGAGAAGAACCGGGCGCGAAGCACGTCGCTCCTGTGCGGGGTGTTCCTCCTGCACGACACCCATCTCAACCCGCTGTTCGCGGCGCTTCCTCCCCTGCTTCACGCCTCCGTGTCTCGGTCGAGCGGATGGCCCAGCCTCTCCGGGGTTGCGGACCTACTGGCCCAAGAGACGACCCGACGGTCATTTGGGAGCGGCTATGTGATCGACCGGCTCTTGGAACTGTTGTGCGCCGAGGCGGTTCGTTCACACCTCGAGACGAGTCACCACCAGGCGGTCGGATGGTTCAGGGGACTCAGAGACCCGACGGTGGGCCGCGCCATCGCCATGATCCATTCGCAGCCCGGCGAGAACTGGTCGGTCAAGCGGCTCGCTCACGGCGTGGCGATGTCGCCATCGCGATTTGCCGCCCGGTTCGCGGCCGCACTCGGTGAGAGCCCCATGGCGTATGTGGCGAAATGGCGGATGAATGTGGCGAGCCGGCTGTTGAATGGGACGCAGCGCGGAATTGGTGAAATCGCCGCCGATGTCGGGTATGTCAGCTTGCCGGCTTTTCATCGGGCTTTCAAGCGCCACTTGGGCGTCCCCCCGGCGGCGTGGCGGGCGCGTGACAAAAATGTGATGATTCCGTGACGACCTCGTGACGAGCGGCGATTATCCTGATGGCGATCTTCAACCCAACAGGAGGAATGACGATGAAGCGATGGTGGTCATTGACGCTCGGCGCATTATTCTTCGCCACCGGATTGTCCGCCCAAGCCGTTCATGCGGATGATGAGGCCGTCCGGTATGCCATCACGATTACCAATGTGACACGAGGACAGGTGATCACGCCGCCCGTGGTCATCAGCCACAATCAGGGGTTCAAACTGTTTACCGTGGGAGCGCCGGCCATTCCAGAGCTGGCGGCCCTGGCGGAGGACGGCCCGACGGCGCCTCTGTTGAGCCTGCTCCCTTCAGTGCCGACGGTGTTGGACTTCACGGCGGCGACGGCGCCGGTGTTACCCGGAGCGTCCGTCACGCTTGAGGTCAGAACGTCGGGCCTGTTTCGATCCATCACGGCCGTGGGCATGCTGGCCACCACCAATGACGCCTTTTTTGCCGTTCAAGGCGTGACGGCACCCAAGAACGGAAACGCGACCATCGAGGCGGAGGCCTACGACGCCGGCAGTGAACGGAATTCGGAATCGTGCGCGTTCATTCCCGGTCCTCCCTGCGGAAGCGCGGGGGTGCGCGACACCGCTGGGGCCGAAGGCTATGTCCATATCCATGCCGGCATTCACGGCATCGGCGATCTCGTGCCCGCCACCCACGATTGGAGAAACCCCGTTGCGGAGATCATGATCCGTCGGATTCCATAATTTTCAACGCACAAGGAGGATTCACCATGACACAGCTCACCCGCGTTGTACTGACGACCCTTCTGTTCGCATACGGTCTTGCCGTTCCCTATGCCTTCAGCGAGATGATGGACAAAGAGAAAATGATGGACAAAAGCGGCTCGATGATGGACGGTGGGAGAATGGCCATGCTGGCCGGCGCCGGAGACCATCATGCCGCTGGCCACGTCGCCATCACGAAAGACCAGAAAGGCGCGTTCGTTCTGTCCATGACCGACATGACAATTGACAAGGTGCCGGACGGTCGTGTCTATCTGGCCAAGGACGGGGACTATACCAAGGGAGTCGAGCTTGGCAAGCTCACCACTTTCACGGGTCGTGTCACATTCCGGATCCCGGCCGATGTCAAGACCCACGACTATAACAGCGTGGTGATCTGGTGCAAAAAATTCAATGTCGAAATCGGCCATGCCTTCTTCAAGGAGGCCATGATGGACAAGAGCATGATGATGGACGACAAGAAAGAAGGGATGGACAACGGGATGATGGGCAAGGAGAAGGAGATGATGAGGTAAGGAGTGGCCGTGTCGCGCTTCTTCTGGAGAGCTCTTGTCTTTCTGCTCGTGTTGGCGGCCGCTCCGGCGCCTCTTTCGGCTGCCGTCGGCCGCCAAGCGCCCGAAATCGTCAGTTCGATCTGGATTAATTCAGAACCCCGGTCCATGCGGGACCTCCGCGGGAAGGTGGTGCTCGTGGAGTTCTGGACGTTCGGGTGCTACAACTGCCGGAATGTGGAGCCCCAGATCAAGCAATGGCATGGGGCGTACGCCAGTCGGGGCCTTGTCGTCATTGGAATCCATACGCCGGAGTTCGCCTATGAGAAGGACGCCGAGTCGGTCAAGCGGTATGTCCGCGAGCACGAGCTTTCCTATCCCGTGGTGACCGACAATGACTTCGCCAACTGGAACCGGTATGGAAACCATTACTGGCCGGCTCTCTACCTCATTGACAAACGGGGCGTGATCCGATACATCCGCGTAGGAGAGGGTGGATACCCTGAAACCGAGCGGATGATCCAAGCGCTCCTCGCAGAGACCGAATAAATTAAGCGCGTCCGTCTCCTTCGGCTCTTGACCTTGTTTTCCGGTTTGTCATAGGATTGGTCCGTTCATTCGGGATTGGTCCGTTCATTCGCTTGTCGGGAGGTCCTGCCATGGCACAATCAAAGACCATCGGTGTGGTGTTGTCTGGCTGCGGGGTAATGGACGGGGCGGAAATTCACGAATCGGTGCTCACGCTGCTGGAGATCGACCGGGCCGGGGCGCAAGCCGTCTGCATGGCGCCGAACATCGATCAAGCCGGGGTGACGAATCATCTCACCGGCAAAGAAGCGCCGAAGGAGCGCCGCAATGTGCTGGTGGAGTCGGCCCGGATCGCCAGGGGCAAGATTCAGGACATGAAGGACGTGCGCGCGGTTGATCTTGACGCGGTGATTCTGCCCGGCGGTTACGGGGCGGCCAAGAATCTTTGCGATTTCGCCGTGAAAGGAGAAAATTGCCATGTGCAGCCGGACGTGGCCCGGTTGCTGCGCGACATGCTCAAGGCCAGGAAACCGATCGGGGTGGTCTGCATCGCCCCGGCGTTGATGGCGAAAGTGGCTCAGGAAACAGGCGCGACGCTCAAGCTCACCATTGGGAACGATCCGGGCACCGCGGCGGCGTTGAAGAAGATGGGGATCGAGCACGTCAACGCGCCGGTGACCGAGATCGTCGTGGATAAAGAACACAACGTCGTTTCTACGCCGGCCTACATGCTGGCGCAGCGGCTCTCCGAAGCGGCGACCGGAATCGAGAAACTGGTCAAAGCCGTCGTCGAGATGGCCTGAAAGGAGCGATGGATGGAACGGTTCATCGGTTGGTTGAGCGCGGGCGCGTTGTTGCTGTCGGGGTTCGCGCCGGCGGCATGGGGGGCGGGCTACGAGATTTGGGTCGCCAACCAGGGACTGGACAAAATCCAGATTATCGACGGCGACTCGCTGAAGGTCACGGCGGAGATCGATGCCGATGCCGACGGCAAGCCGGCCACCTCCAAGCCCCACATGGTGCTGTTCAGTCCCGACTTCACATACGCCTATGTGGCCAACGTCGGTTCGGCGCCGAAGACGAACAATATCCTGGTCATTCGCGCGGCCGACCGGAAGATCGTGGCCACGCTGCCCTCCGGGCCCACGACGCACGCCGTCACGCCCAGCCATGACGGGAAGCGGGCGCTGGCGACCAGCGTCGGCAGCGACACGTTGATCGAAGTGCTGACCGATTCGGCCAAAGGGGAGTTCACGCTTGGACGGGAAATCCCGGTCGGCGACGGCCCCAGTGGGATCAAGGACCGCCCGATCTGCGCCTTCTTCTCGGCGGACTCAAAGAAGGCCTACGTGACCAATGGCGGCGATCCGGCCGCGATTGATCCGCTCTCGACCGGCTCGATCTCCGTGATCGACGTGGCGAGCGGCAAGCAGACCACGCAGATCAGCAACATTGGGCAGGAGGCTTGCGGCTTGGCGCTCTCAAAAGACGGCGGCAAGATCTACATCAACGTCGGCGGCTACGTGAACCGCTATCTGGCCATCAATACGAAGACCGATGCCGTCCTCAAGCAGGGCAGCACCGGCGGCTTTGATTCCCACGGCATCCGGCTGACGCCGGACGGCAAGGAGCTCTGGCTGGCCAACCGGCAGAGCAACAGCATCGTGATTGTCGATACGGCGAGCGATGCGCCCGTCGCCCGCATCGCGGAGGCCGGTGATCGGCCCGAT
>JBFMAJ010000035.1:0-12163 GCA_040755775.1 Nitrospirota bacterium | reverse complement strand
AGCGGTGCCGCTGCGGCACCTTCATCCGGCTCAACTATTACGTATGACGCCAACGATCACACCCTGACCGTCCACGTCACCGCGATGCCGCTCCAACAAGTGCTGGACGCCATTTCCGCCCAGAGCGGCATCCGCTTCCAGTTGCCCGCGCCAGCAACGGCGTTGGCCAGCCAACGGGTGACGCGGTCCTTCGAACGGATGGGAATAGAGCGCGCGATCAAGCAGCTCCTCGGCCCCAGCAATACGGCCATGATTTACGAAACGGAGACGAAGGAGCACGGCGGAGAGCGGATTGTGCTTCGAGAAGTAAAGGTGCTGGAGATGGGGGCCGCCGCGGTTTCAACGCCGGCATCGGTCCCCTCCGAGACCGCTGCCACTCCGCCGCCGGTCAGTTACAAAAGTCTCTTTACACCGGAGCAAATTCAGGCAAATCGGGCGGCCGTCAAAGAAAAGAAGGCGGAAAAAAAGCAGGCCAAAGCGGATAAGCGGGGCGGCGGCCGCGGAAGCTCAAGCAAAGGCTCCGGCGAGTCCTCCGCTCAATCGGAAAAAACGCCGACCCAACCTTCGCCCGACTCTACGGACTCCGGCAAAACGACGAAATCAAAGTCGTCTACCGGAAAATAAATTTATCCCAATAGCTGTTCTTGGGCTTTATTTTTTCGCCGGCGCGGGCAATTGATCAATCTGGCGCCGGTTCGCCAGAATCACCGGATCGAGCACTTCGCCGCAAGCGAGGCAGCGCCAGCCGGAGAAGTGAAACTGCCCCATCTGGTCGCTGAAATCGGAAAAACGTTCGGGATGCATCAGGCCGCCGCAGCGAGGGCAATTGGGCCCGCGCTCCGGCTCACGGCGGCGTTGCGATCGTGGCTTGATTTTGAGCGCCATGCCGGAATCGGCCCCACTATAGGCTACCATCATCTTGTTGTCAAGAGATTCCTACCCCCTAGGTGTAGATCTCATAGTGGATCTGCTCGCGGCCAAAGCCCATGCCCTTGAGCGTGGTGCGGCCCGCCTCGATCATCGGCATCAACCCGCAGACGTAGGCTTGCTTGCCCGCAGGGTCGCTCACATACCGGCGCACGTGATCCTGCACGTAGCCGGTCGCGCCCGTCCAGTGGTGCGGCCGGCTGATTGTCGGGATGAAATGAAAATTCGGATAACGTTCGGCCATTTGTCGGAATTCGGCCTCATAGAGAATCTCGCCTTCGTATCGGACGCCGAAAAACAGCCACACCTGATATTTCGGCCGATCAGTTAAAAATTGATACGGTGCCCACGCGGCGTCGCCTTCCAAGGGGAAAAGTCCGCGCAGCATGCTTCGAAACGGCACGACGCCGGTGCCCGTGGCGAGAAAGACCAGGTCGGAATCGACCGGCTCGCGCAGGTGAAATTTGCCGACCGGCCCGCGCAGTTCCAGGCTCTCGCCGCCGACGAGCCGGTCAAAGTAGGTGGAGACATAACCGCCCTCCACCCGCTTGATGCACAGCTCCACCGACGTCAGTTCGCCGGGCGGCGAGGCGATCGAATAGGGCTTTTCTACGACGCCGGGCTCCTTCGGCACATAGGCCTGCACGAACTGGCCCGGCTTGAACCGAAAACGCACGCCGTCGGCGAATTGCAGCGTATAGTTCTTGACCGTCGGCGTCATCACCTCGATCCGCGCGACGGTCACCGTGTAATTGGCGACGGGCTCGCGGCCCAAGGCGGTCATGTGGGAGGTAAAAAATCTTTCAGGTGGAACAGGGCTTCCAGCGGGAGGCCGCAGGCGTGCCGCACCGCCTCGGCGCCGCCTTCATCCCGATCGACGAGGGCGACGGCGGCCACGATCAGGTGCCCCGCCGCCTGAATGCGCTCAATCGCCTGGCAGATCGACTTGCCGGAGGTGACCACATCTTCCACCACGGCCACGCGGGAGGCGGGATCGAGCCCGCCCTCGATCCAATTGCCCGTCCCGTGGCCCTTAGGCTCCTTGCGCACGATGAACGCGCGGACCGGCTCGCCCGCCAGGGCGCCGGTCATCGCCACGGCCAGCGCAATGGGATCGGCCCCCAGCGTCAAGCCGCCGATCGCCTGGATGTTGCGTCCGCGGAGCCGCTCAAAGAGCAACCGGCCGACCAGCAGGGCGCCGCGGCCGTCCAGCGTCGTCTTCTTGCCGTCAAGATAGTAAGGGCTGGTCCGGCCCGAGGCGAGCTGAAAGGGGCGGTCGGACCGGTGGACGAACGACCGGCGCGTCAGCAGGGCCAGCAGCTCGTCGCGATCGTCAGCCACCCGGCTCCGCGGTCACATTAAATAAAGAGGGTGATATCGGCGTCGCCGGCGAATTCCAAAAACGTCGCCGCCCCCACCGGCGTGGGCAGGCCGTCGATCAGATCGTCCCGCTTCAGATCGAACATCTCCATCGCCATCTGGCAAGGCCAGAGCTTGACGCCGCTCTCAATGGCCGCCTCCAGCAGTTCCGGCACCGTCGCGATCTTCTTCTGCTGAATTGTCCGCTTCATCATCATCGTAGCCAGCGCGGTCATGCCCGGCAGCACGCTGACGATATTCGGCATGGCGACCGGCATCGCGGGGTTGCCCAGCGGCACGACCTTCAAATTGTCCTGATTGCCCTTCTTGAGGATGTTCAGGCCGAAGAACGAGAAGTAGACGCCCACCTCCATCTCGAGCGCGACGGCCGTTGTGGCCAGAATCAGCGCGGAGTAGGCGGCATCGATCGTGCCCCGCGACACCACCGCGATGGCCATTCGCTTGGCCTTGACCTGTTTTTTCTCCAGTGCAGTCATCCGCTCCCGGATCAGCGCATCCAGCCGCTGCTCCAGCAATTCGTTGACCCGCGCTTCAATCAGTGCATTCAATTCTTTGTCAACCGTCGCCATTATTCGCTCCTTACTTCGCCGCGGCCTTGCGGATGTAGAAGGTAAAGACCCCGTTCTGTTCCGTCGCCTGGACCAGCTCATGGCCCGTGCGCCGCGAAAAAGCCTCCATGTCCGGCTTGGAGCCGGGATCGGTGGCCGTCATCTCCAGCACCTGGCCCGGCGCCATGCCGTCCAGGGCCTTTTTTGTTTTCAGCACCGGCAAGGGGCAGTTCAAGCCCTTGCAATCCAACCGTTGATGTACTTCAAATGACGCGCTGGGCATCCCCTGCTCCTCTCTCACCAGACTTATCCGCTCGCGCTATCGCGCTCGCTCAAGCGGGGGGAGCGATGCTCACGCTCCTCCCCGCGCCCCCCATCGCCGTACGCTGTATCCCTCACCATACCAACACTCGTTCATGCCGAAGGATCAATTCGCTCATCTGTGCCACCGTCACCGACGGGTAATCGGTCTGCACGCCGCGGGCCGCTAGATCATCGGCCGATGCGTAGACCCCGCCGACCGGCCCCGGCACCGAGGCCCGCACACCGTCCTGAATCAGGAGTACCGCGCTGTTGCGCCCCGATTGGCTCGCCGCCTCTATAGCCAGCAGATCATTGGCGCGCCGAATGATGTGCAGCGTGGCCATCAGCCTCACAAAGAAATCAGCAGTTCGGCGCCGTTGATCACCGATAACGCTTCAGCCCGGTCCACTATTTTAACACCCGACCGCACCCCGCGCACCCGCGCCTGCTTCAGCGACGATTCTTCCGCCAGCTCCTGCACGTGGCAGGGGCCCAGGAGCGAGAGCGCCTCCGCCACCGGGGCACCGCCGGCCAATTCCGGGGCCAGCTCCGCGGCCGCCCCCGCCCCGTCATCGATATACAACACTGTCACCTGATGATCCGCCAATGTCATCCCCAGGGCGATCCGCAGCGCCTCGGTCGTCGAGCTCTGGGCCAGCGGCGCCCGGCGCACCAGAATCACGACCCGCTTCATTGATCAGCCGAAGGCCAGAAAACGGTCGGCCTTCTTCACCATCTGGGCCAGCTCATACTGGCTCGACCATTCAACCGACGGGTAAAGGTGCGCCTGTTCCAGCGCGCGCGCCTTGGCGGTGACCGCGCAGAGCGCCGCCTTGGCGCCCTGCTCAACCAACCGCTCCAAAGCCAGCTTGGAATGGCTTCCCGCGCCCTTGGCCGCATGATAAACGCCGTCATCCATGAAAAAGAGCGAGACCTGGTGGCCGGCCGACAGGAACTCACCGGCCAGACGGCCGACGGTAAAACCGTCCTGCGACTCCGGACTGCTGCAGACAAGAAAACCGATGTTCATCGCCGATAGTCATTGTCACAAAGCCCCTCGAAGATTGTCAAGGCGAAGGGCGTGATGGCGAGCGGTCTAGCCGAGGGGCTTACACAATCAGCGAAACGATCAATAACGCCACGATATTAATGACTTTGATCATCGGATTGATTGCCGGGCCGGCCGTGTCCTTGTAGGGATCGCCCACCGTGTCGCCCGTGACGGCGGCCTTGTGCGGATCGCTGCCCTTCCGGCCCTGCTCCTCGATGAATTTTTTGGCATTGTCCCAGGCGCCGCCGCCGCTGGTCATCGAAATGGCGACAAACAGGCCGGTCACAATCGTGCCCACCAGCACGCCACCCAGGGCGATGGGCCCCAGGATGAAGCCCACCAGGATGGGCGACGCGACTGGGATGACGGCGGGCAGCATCATCTTTTGGATCGCCGCCTTCGTCACGATGTCCACGCAGGTGCCATATTCCGGCTTGCCGGTCCCCTCCATAATCCCCTTGATCTCGCGGAACTGCCGCCGGACTTCCCCCACGACCTCGCCCGCCGCCTCCCCCACCGCCTTCATGCAAAGCGAGGCAAACAGATAGGGCAGCATCCCGCCGATAAAGAGGCCGACCAGCACTTTGGGATTCGACAGATCGAAGCTGCTGGCCGCCTGCTCGCCGCCCACCGCACGGGCAAATTCCGCGAAGAGGACAATCGCAGCCAAGCCGGCCGAGCCGATCGCATAGCCTTTCGTCACGGCCTTAGTGGTATTGCCCACCGCATCCAGCGGATCAGTGATATTCCGCACCTCTTTACCCAAATGGGCCATCTCGGCGATTCCCCCGGCGTTGTCCGTCACCGGGCCGAAGGCATCGATGGCCACGACGATCCCGGCCATCGACAGCATGGAGACCGCCGCCACGGCCACGCCGTAGAGGCCCGCCAGCGCAAAGCTGGCCATGATGGCCGCGCCGATCACGACGACCGGCAGGGCCGTCGACTGCATGCCAACGGCCAGCCCCGCGATGATGTTGGTGGCGTGACCCGACTCGCTCGCCTTGGCGATATCCTGCACCGGGCTAAAGCTCTTGGAGGTGTAATAATCCGTAATAAAGACTAACGCGATGGTGACCGCCAGCCCCAGCAGCGCGCAGCCGTAGTAGGCCGCGGCGCTCACGCCGCCCACGCCGTCCATCAGCCAGTTTGTCGCCGGGTAGAAGGCGACCGACGCCAGGCCGCCGGCCCAAAAGAGTCCCTTGTAGAGGGCGCCCATGATGCTGCCGCCCGCGCCGACTTTCACAAACCAGATGCCGATAATGGTGGCAAAGATCGTCAAACCGCCCAGCAGCAGGGGATAGACCAGGGGCTGGGGCGAGCCGCCAAAGAGGGTGAAGCCCAGCACCATGGCGGCCACGGTTGTGACGGCATAGGTTTCGAAGAGGTCTGCGGCCATGCCGGCGCAGTCGCCGACGTTGTCGCCCACGTTATCGGCGATCACGGCCGGATTGCGCGGATCATCCTCGGGGATCCCCGCCTCCACCTTGCCGACCAGATCCGCCCCGACGTCGGCGGCTTTCGTGTAGATGCCGCCGCCGACCCGCGCAAAGACCGAAATCAGGCTGCCCCCGAAGCCCAGCGAGAGCAGCGCTTGCATCGCCTTTTCGGGTCCCGCCAGGTTCGACGCGATTGCATAGAAGCCGGCGACGGCAAACAGCCCCAGCCCAATCAGGAGCAGCCCGGTCACGGCGCCACCCTTGAAGGCAACCTGCAGGGCCGCATTGAGGCCGCCGTGGGCCGCCTGCGCCGTCCGAACATTGGCGCGGACGGCGATCTTCATGCCCACGAAACCGGCCGACGCCGAAGCGACCGCGCCGATCAGAAAGCCGACCGCGGTCAGGAGGCCGAAGTGATCCGACCAGAGGCCAGCCGCCCACATTACGATAAAGAGCGCGGCCGCCACCATGGCGACGGTGCGATATTGGCGGTTCAGATAGGCCTGCGCCCCTTCCTGGATGGCGGCGGCGATTTCACGCATCCGCTCAGTGCCGGTGTCGAGCCGCATCACCCACAGGCCCAGGTACAGGCCGTAGGCGATGCCGATCAGCGCCGCGATCAGTGAGAAGGTCAATGTGAGGGTTTCGGGGGTCATCCGTTCAGCCTTTCTGTCTGAGTGCGTGGAAGCGAAGCGCAGGACTGTAACACAGCGACTTTTTGACTGTCAACATTCACTAGCCACCGCCGCGCATTTTCTCTATAATGGGCCCCATGCCCACGGGAGAAACGCTCCACCTGCCCTTCGACGTCGTCGAGCCGGTCAACGCGGCCCAGCGGGAGGCGGTCGAATTCGGCGACGGGCCGCTGCTGATCATCGCCGGGGCCGGCACGGGCAAAACGCTCGTCATCACCCACCGGATCGCCCACCTGATCACGGCCAAGCGGGCCCGCCCCGATGAGATCCTGGCGCTCACCTTCACGGAAAAGGCGGCGCAGGAAATGGAGGCGCGGGTCGATCAACTGGTGCCCTACGGCTACACCGACGTCTGGATCTCGACCTTTCACGCCTTCGGCGACCGGCTGCTGCGCGACCATGCGCTGCTGCTCGGGCTGCCGCCCACGTTTCAAGTCCTCACGCGGCCGGAACAATTGCTCTTTCTGCGAGAGCGGCTGTTCGAGCTGCCGCTTTCGCGCTACCGGCCGCTGGGCAACCCGACCAAGCACCTGCAGGCGCTGCTCACCACTTTTTCCCGGGCCAAAGATGAAGATGTCTCGCCGGCCGACTATCTGCGCCACGCCGAACGGCTGGCGGAGGAGGCGGACCGCCACCCCGATGCGGAGTTTCGCGCCAAACTTTCCGATGAGGCGGCCCAGCAACTGGAGGTGGCCCGCTGCTTTGCCCGCTATCAGGAGCTGCTGGCCGCGGCCGGCCTGATCGATTTCGGCGATCAGTCGGCCCTGACGCTGAAGCTGCTTCGCGACCATCCGTCGGTCCTGGCGCGCTATCAGACGCGGTTCCGCTACATCCTGGTCGATGAATTTCAGGACACCAACTACGCCCAGTATCTGCTGGTGAAGCTGTTGGGGGGCGAACGGCGCAATCTCACGGTCGTCGGGGATGATGATCAGAGCATTTACCGCTTCCGGGGCGCCGCGATGAGCAACATCCTCATGTTCGGCCGGGACTATCCCGACGCCAAGCGAATCGTGCTGTCGGAAAACTACCGCTCCACCCAGCCGATTCTTGATTGCGCCTACCGCCTGGTCCGTCACAACGATCCGGAACGGCTGGAGGTTCATGAGGGGATCAATAAGCAACTGCTCTCGACCCGAACCGTGCCGGACGCCGAACCCGTGCGGCATCTGCATTACGACGCGCTCTCGGCCGAAGCGGACGCGATTGCTCATTGGATCAAAGCCGCGCGCGACACCGGCCGGCGCCAGCACCGGGACATCGCCCTGTTGGTGCGCGGCAACGACCATGCCGACCCCTATTTGCGGGCGCTGAACCTGGCCGGGATCCCGTGGCACTTTTCCGGCAGCCGGGGCCTTTATCATCAGCCCGAGGTGCGGCGGCTGATGGCCTTTTTGCGCGTGCTGGCCGACCCGCACGACAGCGCGCAGCTCCACCTGCTGGCCAGCTCGCCGCTCTACCTGGTACCGATGGCCGACCTGACCGAGTGCAACCGCCTCTGCCGCCGCCAGCACGCCAGCCTCTGGTCGATGTTCCGCCGCCTGGAGCGCGAATACAGCAAGCTTCCCGTCTCACCGGAGGGGCGCGCCTCAATCGCCAAGCTGCTGGTCGATCTGGACAAGTTTCGGGAATTTTCCCGGAACCATTCCGCTGGCGCGGTGCTCTACGAGTTTTTCAAACAGAGCGGCTGGCTCAAGCAGCTGGCCGCACCGGCCGAGGGCGCCACGGGGAGCCGTGCGGACGTCGAGCTGCAAAATATCGCCCGCTTCTTTGAGGTGGTGCGGCGGTTCGAAACCCGCTCGGACCATCCCACGGTGGACGGCTGCGTCGTCTATCTGACGCAGATGATCGAGGCGGGCGACGACCCGCCCACGGCGCAGGCCGACCCGGAGGCCGATGCGGTGGCCGTCATGACGATTCACAAGGCGAAGGGGCTGGAATTTCCCGTCGTCTTTCTCGTCGGGCTGGTGGAGCAGCGCTTCCCGTCTCGCGACCGGCGGGATGCCATCGAGCTGCCACGCGAGCTGATCAAGGATTTGCTCCCGCAGGGGGACATCCATCTGCAGGAGGAGCGGCGGCTCTTTTACGTCGGGATGACGCGGGCCAAGGACGAGCTCTTCTTGACCAGCGCGCGCGATTACGGCACCGACCGCATCCGCAAGGTGAGCCGCTTCATCGTGGAGGCGCTGGGGCTGAATCCCAAGGCGATCAGCCCGATCGGCAGCTCCCCGATCGAGGCGATCCAGCGCCACGCCCCGCCGCCGTCTCTTCCCGCGCCGGCGGCCGCCGCGCTCAACGGAGATGATCCGCTGTCGCTCAGCTACTACAAGATCGACGACTATCTCACCTGTCCGCTGAAGTACAAATACAGTCACATTCTTCACATGCCGATCTATCAGCACCATGCCGTCATTTACGGGGCCGCGCTGCACCAGGCGATCGCCGCCTATCTGCGCGCCAAGTCGGCGGCCGGCTCCGGGGGGCAGCGGATGACGCTGGCGCAACTGCACGAGGTCTTCGAGCGGGAATGGCGCAGCGAAGGCTTCATCAGCCGCGAGCATGAAGAGCAGCGCTTTGCCAACGGCAAGGCGGCGCTGACCCAGTTCTATGAGCGCGAGGAGGCGACCGGCACGATGCCCTCCGCCGTGGAACAGAGCTTCAAATTCTCGATCGGCCCCAATGTCGTCACCGGCCGGTGGGACCGGCTCGACGAGCACGAGGGACGGGCGGTCGTGATTGACTACAAATCATCGGACGTGCGCGATCAGAAAAAAGCCGACGCCGAAGCGGGTAAAAGCCTGCAATTGTCGATCTATGCCATGGCCTACGCGGCCCGGCACGGACGGCCGCCGGATGAGGTGCAATTGCACTTTTTGGAGTCGGGCCTGATCGGGCGCGCGGCGAAGGACGGCGACGATCTGGAGCGGACCAGGGAGACGATCCTCAGGGCCGCCGAGGGCATCCGCTCCCAGAACTTCACGGCGACCCCGGCCTATCTCGCCTGCCAGTATTGCGCCTACCGCGAGATTTGCCCGCACACCGCCAGGGAGTAAATCGATTACTTCGCGCTGGTTTGCGGCGGTGGCGGGGCGGAGATGACGTCGGGCATGTCCGGTTTCTTTCCCTTCTCCAGCCGCTCGATCAGCAACCCTTCCACCGTGGGCCGCAGATTGTTGGCGGGATTGCTCTCCTCGATCGCCCCTTCCAAATCGATCCGAGAAAGCACAAAATAGCGCCCGGTCTCGATTGTCAGCACGGGCACGGCGAATTGCACCGTGGCATTGTGCTGCTCGCCGGCCGGCAATTGCTCGATCGTGCGGCGTCCCAAAAGGATATCCTGCCGGTCTAGGCGCCAATCGGTTGAGAGCAGATAGCTCACCGTAAAGGGCCGTCCGACGGGCCGGTTGCCCTGATTGGCGATGGCGTCGGTGATGCCGACCTTCGTCTGCTCGCCCTGCCCGATCAATTCGGCCCGCAGCGCCTGGCTGACCAGATCGGGGCCGACCGCGAGCGCGGCCGCGCTGACGGCTTTCTGCTCGCCGTCCAGTTGCGCGGTCACGAAATAGGCGCCCGGCGCCAGCGTCGGCGGCAGCGAAAGGGTGAAGGCCGGCGTGGCCCGTCCGCCCGGCGAGAGCGGCGTGATCGTGTTGCGGCCCAGCTCGGCCACGCGCTCGTTGCCCGCCTCGTCCCTCGCCACGCCGAAGGTGACCGGCAGCGGCCCGCTCATGGTGCGGTTGCCCCGATTCGCGACGGTCACGGTCACCGCCATAGCGCCGCCGTCCGGCTTCACCTGCGCCTGCACGCCTTCCAGCACCGGTTGCGGTCCGATGGCCACGGTGCTGCCGGCCGCCACGTTATTGTCGCGCTTGGCCTCGGCCACGCGGCGATCGGGATCGACCTGGATGACGAGAAAATATCGATTGGATGCCAGCGATGCCGGCAGGGGGAAGGTGTTGGTGGTCGTGGCGTCGCGGCCGGCCGGCAGGGTGGAGATCGTGCGATCGCCCAGCGGCAACTCGTTGCCGTCCAGCAGGCCGCTGGCCGACAGGGCATACATGATCCG
This sequence comes from Nitrospirota bacterium, assembly GCA_040755775.1. Lineage (GTDB taxonomy): Bacteria > Nitrospirota > Nitrospiria > JACQCE01 > JACQCE01 > JBFMAJ01. Next base: position 1,757 of record JBFMAJ010000035.1, on the reverse strand, counting down.
CACCGGCCGGTTCAGCGGAGCCCAGCCATAATTGTTCACGGTCTCGGTGACGGTCAGCCGGTCGCCCGCGGCCGAGACCGACGCCTTGGCTTTGCCGACCGCCAGATCGACGCCTTCATTGACGAATGGGGTCGCCTGCGCGTTATTTCCCGGCTGGCTATCCACGCCGGCGGCCGAGACTTGCGCTGAAATTTTCCACCGGTAATGGGCCGAGCCCTCCGGCAACCGCATCGTCGCGCCGCCGCCGGAGCGTTCCCCGGGCGCCAGGCCGGTTTCAATGACGCGCCGGCCGAGGGTCATCGCCGCAGCTTTCGCGTCATCCTGCTTTAAAACGTATTCAATGGCGACCCGGCCGGCGGCGGGCAGCAGGCCGCGGTTGACCACGGCGTCGGTCACGCGCACTTCCAGGCCATCCGGGGAGGGCTCCGCGCCCAGCTCGACCAACTGCAGATCGTAGCCGACGGCCAGCCAGTCGCTTTGGGCCTGATTGTTTTCCCGGCGGCTGTCGGCGGCGCGCTGCTGCGGATCGATCTGGCCGATCAGCCGGTAGCGGCCGGCCGTCATGCCATCCGGCGCGGCGAATGTTCGTTCCGCCGTGCGCTCCTCGCCCGGCGCCAGACCGCCGGCCAATTCCGATTGCCCCAAGGCCAGCGCGGCCTGCGGAAGCGCCCCCTCGGCGAGCAGCCGGTATTGCACCGGAACCGTGCCGGCCGACGGATAGGCGCCCACGTTCTTGACCGTTTCGGCGGCGACAAGCTGGCGCCGTTCCGGATCGATCCGAGCCGAAAGCGCTGACATCGTCAAATCCGGGCCCAGCGTCAGGCTGCTACCCCAATAGTCATTGAGTCCAACCCGTCCCAACACATAATAAGAGCCGGCCGTCAACCCCGCCGGCAACGACAACTCCGTCGTGGCCGTGGAGCGCTCTCCCGCCGCCAGCGCGGGCAACGAACGCTGGCCGATCACCGGATCAGTCGATTGGATCACACCGTCTTCGGACAAATAGTAGCGAACCGGCGCCAATGCCGGCATCGGCAGCAGCCCCTGATTCACGGCTAGGTCGGTGACGCGGATCGAGCGGCCGTCGGCGTCCAGCTCGGCCTTGAGCTGCGTCATGACAGGATCGGGGCCCAGATCGATTGGGGGCTCGATGATCGCGCGGTTATTGGCCCGGTCGCCGTCGGCGATCTTCTCTTCCTCATCCAGCACCACGCTTAGTGCGTAGCGGCCTGGACTGACGGTGCTCGGCAAGGCCACTGCACCTGTTTTGCTCGCCTGAGCGCCCGCGGGCAATTCGCCGCCCAGCTCCCAACGGGCCAGCCGAATTGGCGGCGACGTCCCCCGTTGGCCCATCACACTCATGCCGATGGGGCCGGCAGCCGGCTGTTTGCCTTGGTTGGCCAGCTCCACGGCAATGGTGAGCTTGCCGCCCTCAAGCTGCCGCAAGGCCTGGCGAACCACCAGATCGGGGCGCCAGTCGCGAAGATCGACCACCTGCCGGGCCTGGCGCAGCAGGCCGGCTTTGGAATAGACCGTCACTCGAATGGTATACCGGTCGGCCGGCAGCGCGCGCGTCTCCCACTGGCCAAGGATGCCCTGCTCCACCGGCGATGCCAGCGTGGCAATCCGTTGCCATTCCGACGGCAGCTCTCCCCGGCCGGCTTCCAGGACGGCCGAGCCGAACGCCTCGCCGGCCGCCTGCCCTTCGATCTGGATGCGCGTGGCCGGCGTGGAGGGCGCGATGCGGCCGAGTGCAG
>JBFMAJ010000034.1:0-12542 GCA_040755775.1 Nitrospirota bacterium | reverse complement strand
AGCCTTTGTGCGAGCGCGCGGTGGCGCCGATGACGAGCCGGTGACGGGCGACGGCGTCGGCGAGGCGGCCCGCGACCACCGCCTTGGCCAGAATCTCTCCGGCGCCATAGGCGAGTTGCTGCGCCTCCGGCGCCAGATGATCGCAGGGATTGACCAGGATGAGCCGGCCCGCCCCCAGGTTTTTCATCGCCCGCGCCGCGGCGCCGATGTTGCCCGGGCGAATGGGGGCGACGAGCACGACGTCGATTCGGCGCATGAGCGGTGCCCGCGTCATACGGTTCATCTCAGCGCCGTGAAGGCCTGATGCAGGCGCCGGGTGACCGGGCCCGGCCGGCCGCCGCCGATCTTTTGCCCATCCACCCGCACGACCGGCATGATCTCATAGCTCGTGTTGGACAAGAAGGCTTCGTCGGCGTCAAACAGCGCCCGCGGGGCAAAGGAGCCCTGCCGCGTGGGGATCTTCAGCCGCCGGGCCAGGTCCAAAATCACCCGGCGCGTAATCCCTTCCAGCAGCCCGGTGGCGCGGCCGGGAGTATACAGACGACCGGCTCGAATGAAAAAGAGATTGCTGGTGGTGCCTTCGCAGAGGCGGCCCGCGCCGCCGAGCAGAATGGCGTCGTCGGCGCGCTTCCGGGTCGCCTCGCGCTTGGCCAGGACGTTGACCATGTAGTTAAGATGCTTGGCGTGGGGCGGCGCCGCCGCCGGCGAAGCCCGTCGGATCGTCGCGATGACGACGCGCAGGCCGCGCCGGTAGAGCGCGTCGGGGTAGCCGGCAAAAGGGCGGGCCACGATCATCACGGTCGGATGCGCGGCGCGCGGCGGCTCAAGGCCCGGCGGGCCGACGCCCCGCGTCACCGTCAGCCGGATCAGCGCATCGGCCAGCCGGTTGGCCGCCAGCAGCGCGTCTACTTGCCGGTGAAACCAGCGCCGGTCATGGGGGAGCCGCAGCGCCACGGCGCGGGCCGACTGCTCCAGCCGCCGGATGTGATCGTCGAAGCGAAAGAGGCGGCCCTGGTAGGCGCGGATCGTCTCAAAAATCCCGTCCCCGTAGAGCAATCCCCGGTCGAAGACCGAGACGACCGCTTTGCGCGCCGGCACCAGGCGGCCGTTCAGCGAGACGATGGAGGCGAAGGGGCGGGGCGCGTCAGGCACGCTCGACGGCGTCCCTGACCGCCTGGGCCTTGTAGAGCGTTTCCGCATATTCCCGCGAGGGATCGGAGTCGGCGACGATGCCGGCGCCGACGTGCAGGTGGCCGCGGCGCCCCTGGACGATCAACGTGCGGATGACGATGTTCAGGTCGAGATCGCCGGACAGGCTGACGTAGCCGATCGACCCGCTGTAGGGGCCGCGGCGGACTGGCTCCAGCTCGTCGATGATCTCCATGCAGCGCACCTTGGGGACGCCGGTCACGGTGCCGCCGGGAAAGACCGCCCGGAACAGATCGAGCCAGTCCTTGCCCGGATGCAACCGGCCGCCGATGTTGCTGACCAGGTGCGAGACGTGCGAGTAGCGCTCGGTCACCATCAATTCGTCCACTTTGATGCTGCCGTATTCGCAGACGCGGCCCAGATCGTTGCGCTCCAGATCGACCAGCATCAGGTGCTCGGCGCGCTCTTTTTCGTTGGACAGCAGCTCGTGCAGCAGGGCGCGATCCGCCTGCCGGTCCGCGCTCCGGGGGCGCGTGCCGGCGATCGGCCGCGTCTCGACCCGCCGATCGCGGAGCGACACCAGCCGCTCCGGCGACGCGCTGACCAGCGCGTGCGAGCCGAAGTCCAGATAGGCGGCGAACGGCGAGGGATTGATGGCGCGGAGCCGCTCGTAAATGCGCCAGGGCGCCCGGCCGCCCAGCTCGAAGGTGAACCGGTGGGCCAGGTTGGCCTGGAAAATGTCGCCCGCGGCGATGTAGTCCAGGGCGCGGCGCACGTTCGATTCATACTGCGCCGACGTTTGTCCGGCGGTGATGCGGACCGGCTGCGCAGTGGGCTCGGGCTCGTGACCCGGCGCCTCCGGCCGGCTGAGCAGCTCCAGGATGGGCTCGAGGGCGGTCGAGCGTGCGCGAAAGGGTTCGCCGAATGCGGTGCGGGCGACGGTGACGGCGCCCTCCCGGTGGTCAAAGGCGACCACCGTGCCGACGAGGAATAGATCCAAATCGGGCAGGAGCAGATCATCGACGGCGGCGCGGGGCAGCCGTTCGAAGAACCGGACCAGGTCATAGCCGAAATAGCCGACCAGGCCGCCCAGAAACGGCGGCCCGCCGGGTGGGCGGGGAGTATGGAAGCGGGCGAGCAGGTGATGCAACCACGGCAGCGGCCGGGCGTGAAACTGCTGATTGACGGCGCCGCTGAGCCGGATGGCGGTGCCGCGGCTTTGAATTCTGAGCACCGGATCCAGGGCGATAAAGGAATAGCGGCCGGTGGGTTCCTGCGGCCGAGCGCTTTCCAGCAGCGCGACCGGCCGCAGATCCGGATGGGCGAGGGCCCGCCGGAACGCCTCGGCCGGCGTCAGCGATTCCAGCGGCAGGGTCACGAGCGATGGCTGCGCGCTCATGAGGCGTAATATACCGGAAATTTTGACAGTTTTGCCAGTGACGACTATACTGAAGAACTGTCAGGCGATTGCTCCCGATGTCGACTCCATGGACACGCGTCCGCCCCTGCAGCCAGATCCCGACGTCGATTCGCAGAAGCTGAAAGCCGCCCGCGAGCTGCTGCTCCAGTTCGTGAAAACGGCGAAGACCGTCCGGCTCTACCTGGCGAACAATCCCGTCCATCAAAAATTCCTGACGGACCTCTTCGAGCGGTTCGACCTCTACCTGCGGGCCTACGGGGCGCTGCGGCTCAAGATCAAGCAGCAGGCCTTTCTGGTGGACGGGCAGATGATCTATGAGAATGAGAGCCGGCAGGACAATCTGGCGTTTCGGTGCTACGTGGACGGCATCAGCGAGCTCGCGTTTCATGAAGGGCTGACGCAGCGGGAGCTGGTGGAGTTTCTCGACATCATGGGGAGCGAGCAGGATCCCGCCCTGGCCGACGACGATCTGGTCAGCCTGCTGTGGAAACGGGATTTTCCCCATATCTCCGCCGTCGTGGTGGACGATCTTCCGGACGCCGGCATTCTGCCCGAGGCGGCGCAGCCCAAGGAAGAGAAGCTGGAGGAATTGGTCAAGCGGGAAACGGCAGCCGTGGAGCTGGCCGCCGTCGCCGGCCCCAAGCGGCCGGAGATGCCGCTGACGGTGTACAAGCTGACGGACGAGGAAATCGGGCGGCTGAAAGAGCAATTGGCGAAGGAGCAGCAGCGCGACGCCGTCGCCCAATTGCTCGACATGCTGGGCGTCATGCTGGAGATTGAGGAGGACCCCGTGTCGTTCGGGGAGTTGCTGGACATCATGGGGAATCTGATCGGCCTGTTCATCGAGCGGGGCGATCTGGCCAAGGCGGCCTCCTGCGCGGAGGCGGCCTCGCGGCTCTGCGACCATTCGGCGAAGAACGCGCCGGCATTCCAGGGGCGCGTGCGGGAGTTCCTGCTCCGCCTCGGCGCTCCGGAGAGCTTGCAGGCGCTGACCGTGGCGTTCAATCGGCTGAAATCGATCGAGGTCGATCAACTGACGCGCTATCTGCAATTGCTGCCGCCCGACGCCATCGCGCCCATGACCGAGCTGCTCGGGACGCTCAATTCGCTTCAGGCCCGCAAGGCGGTGTGCGACGTGCTCGCGCAGACGGCCCGGGACAAGATCGAGCTGGTCGCGGGGCGGCTTCGGGACGACCGCTGGTACATCGTGCGCAACCTCATCTACGTCATGGGCCGGATCGGCGGCCCGAAGGCGGCCGATTATCTGGCGCCGCTCGTGCGCCATTCGGAGCCGCGGGTGCGAAAAGAGCTGGTCAAAACGCTGGACGCCATGGAGGCCTCGAACACCGTGGAACTGCTGCTCGATCTGCTGCGGGATCGGGACGGCGGCGTGCGGGTCATGGCGCTGCGCGCGCTCGGCCGGCGGAAAAGCGCCCGCGCCGTCGCGCCGTTAACGGCGATGATCGAAGAGCGCCAGTTTCGGGAGAAGGCGTTGTCGGAAAAACTGGAGGTCTTTGCGGCCCTGGCCGCATCGGGCCAGGCGGAGTCGATGGCCGTGCTCGCGCGCTATCTGCGGGGCGGCTCCTGGTGGCGGCGCGCCGAGCGCGAGCAATTGCGCTGGTGCGCGGCCTACGCCCTCAAGCAGATGGGCACGCCCGAAGCCCTGGCGCTCCTCGAAGAAGGAAGCCAGGGCCGCAACCGGAGCGTGCAGGAGGCCTGCCTGGCGGCCCTGCGCGGCACCGCCCGCGACCTCATGCTGAAGCAGGCGCGCTCATGACGGCCGCGATCGATCAGGAATTGCTCCAAAAGGGCAAGGCCTGGGTGAATCAATGCTCGATCCTGTTGCGGACGGCGCAGATCCATGATCCGAGCAACGTCGCCTTCGAGCAGCCGTTCGAGCTGTTTCAGCAGCAGCTCTACGGCCTGCAGCGGCAATGGGGCGAGCTGTCGTTGCGGCTCGAGCGCGACGCGCTCTTCCTCGGCGAAGCGAAGCTCAAGATGGACATCGACACCTACGCCAATTTCACCTACCTCATCGATGAAATGAAGCGGCATCACGTCGGCCTGATCACGTTCCACGGCTCGCTCAGGTCGGACGAGCTCGTCAAGTTCGTCTGCCTCTTCGCCTCGCAGGAGCGCAAGGGCGAATGGGCGTTCGGCGAATTCGAGCAGCAGCTCAAGCGGGCCGGCGTGGTCAACGTGGCCGTGGAGGAATACCGCAAGGACCAGGAAAAAGAATCGCTCGAGGAGATGATCAAGGACCGCAAGGGCATGGCCAAGCAGGCCTACGCCAAGGCCTTTGCCGCCGTCAGCGAGGTGATGAACAACGTCAAGGTGGGGCAGACGCTCCACCTGTACCGGGCCCGCCGGGTGGTGCAGTCGATGGTCGATCAACTGTTGCAGGACGAGGCCGCGCTGGTCGGGCTGACCACGCTGCGCTGCCACGACGAGTACACGCACAACCATACGGTCAACGTCTGCATCCTGGCGATGGTGCTGGGGCAGCGGCTGGGCTACGACCGCGGCATGCTCAGCGATTTGGGCATGGCGGCGCTGTTCCATGACCTGGGCAAGGCCTCGATCTCGCACGACTTGCTGAACAAACCGACCGATTTCACCGAGGAGGACTGGCGGATCGTCCGGCGTCATCCGGTGCTGGGGGTCAAAACGATCATCAAATTGAAAGGCCCCACGGAATCGGCCATCAAAATCAGCTTCGGCGCGTTTGAGCATCATTTGAACTATGACTTGTCGGGCTATCCGCGGCTGCCCCGGCCGTGGGACCTGACGCTCTTCGGGCGGGTGATCGGCGTGGCCGACTGCTACGACGCCCTGACCTCCTCCCGGGTCTACAACCGGGTTCCCTATTCGCCCGAAAAAGCGCTGAAGTTCATGCTGGCCAAGAGCGGCAAGGCGTTCGACCCGTTGCTCTTGAAAGTTTTTGTGAACTGCCTCGGCATCTATCCGGTCGGCACGGTGGTGCTGCTGGATACCGGGGAATTCGGCGTGGTGATGAAGGTGAACGCCAATCTCGACAAGGCCGACCGTCCGACCGTGAAAATCATCGTGGACGAGCAGGGGCACGCGGTGGACGGCGACATCGTGGAATTGGACGAGCAGGGGCAGGGGGAAAAAGCCGGCCGCTATTTTCGAAATATCGTGAAAACGGTCGATCCTCAGGCGTACGGCCTGGATGTCAGCCGATATTTTCTGTGACCCGCAAGCCGCTGCTCTCCCGGAGATCAAGTTTAAGCTCTTGAAAAGGTAGTATTTTTATCGAATATTTTTGCCATTGACAGACCGGGAAATGGCGTGCTACATTAAGTACGACAATTTTAGTCGCCAATAGTTTCTGGCGGCGGCTGGATTCTGATGCTGAAATTTTCGAAAAAAGTCGATTACGGCTTGATGGCGATCCGCTACCTGGCCGATCATGAAAATGAGAAGATCATTACGACCAAAGCGATCGCCGACCACTGCCAGATTCCGGGCGAGCTGCTGGCGAAGATTCTTCAGCGGCTGGCCAAGCAGGGACTGGTGCAAAGCCACAACGGCTCCCACGGCGGATATCATTTGGCCAAGGAACTGGGGCGGATTACGGTGGCGGAGGTCATGGAGGCGATCGAGGGGCCTTTTGCCATCGCGGCCTGCTACCGGGGACAGGGCCACAATGGATGCGACCAATATCGGGTCTGCACGGTCAGGCAGCCGTTGGGCCAGGTGCAGGCCGACATCATCGCCCTGCTGAGCCGCATGACGCTGGACGGCATGTACGAACCGACGATCAAACACGAGGTGCAAGCATGAAGCTGCCCATCTACATGGACAATCATTCCACGACGCCCCTGGACCCGACCGTGCTGGAGGCGATGCTGCCCTATTTTACGGAGAAGTTCGGCAACGCCGCCAGCCGGAACCACTCGTTCGGCTGGGAAGCGGAAGCGGCGGTGGATCAGGCCCGTCAGCAGCTCGCCGCGCTGATCAACGCCGACTCGAAGGAAATCATCTTCACGAGCGGCGCCACCGAGTCGGACAACCTGGCCCTGCGGGGCGTCGCCGAGATGTACCGGGAGAAGGGCGACCATATCATCACGGCGGTGACCGAGCATCGCGCGGTGCTGGACACGGCCAAGCGGCTGGAAAAGATGGGATTCACGGTCACCTATCTGCCGGTGCAGGCCGACGGCACCGTCGATCCGGAAACGCTGAAGAACGCGATCACGCCCAAGACGATCCTCATCTCGCTGATGTTCGCCAACAATGAGATCGGGTCGATCCATCCGATTCCCGAAATCGGCAAAATCGCCAAGGAGCGGGGCATCCTGTTCCATTGCGACGCGACGCAGGGAGTCGGCAAGGTTCCCGTGGATGTGCAGGCGATGGGCATCGACCTGATGTCCTTTTCGGCCCACAAAATGTACGGGCCCAAGGGCGTGGGCGCGCTCTACGTCCGGCGCAAAAACCCGCGCGTGCGGATCGCGCCGATCCTCGACGGCGGCGGCCACGAGCGGGGCATGCGTTCGGGCACGCTGCCGGTGCCGTTGATCGTCGGCTTCGGCAAGGCGGCCGAGATCTGCCGGCAGATGATGCCGGAGGAGTCGAAGCGGCTGAGCGTGCTGCGCGACCGGCTGCGCGACGGCATCATGAACCGGCTGGACGAGACCTACCTGAACGGCCACCCCACGCAGCGGCTGCCCAACAACGTCAACATCAGCTTCGCCTACGTGGAGGGCGAATCGTTGCTGATGGGGCTGAAAGAAATCGCGCTCTCGTCCGGATCGGCCTGCACGTCGGCGACGCTGGAACCCTCCTACGTGCTGCGGGCGCTGGGCGTGGGCAGCGACCTGGCCCATTCCTCGATCCGGTACGGCCTGGGCCGGTTCAACACGGAAGAGGAAGTGGACTACGTGGTTGAGCGCACGGTGGAGATCGTCAATAAATTGCGTGACATGTCGCCGTTGTACGAGATGGCCAAGGAAGGCATCGACTTGAGCAAGGTCGAATGGAAGGGCGAATAAGTTCCGGCGCGTGAACAGGAGGCAGGCTCATGGCATACAGCGAAAAAGTGATCGATCATTACAATAATCCCCGGAACGTCGGGAACCTGGACAAGAGCGATCCCAACGTGGGCACGGGCATCGTGGGCGCGCCCGAATGCGGCGACGTCATGAAGCTCCAGATCAAGGTCGACAACGACGTGATCGTCGACGCGAAGTTCAAGACCTTCGGCTGCGGCAGCGCGATCGCCAGCTCCAGCCTGGCGACCGAATGGCTGAAGGGGCGGAGCGTCGGCGAGGCGATGAAGATCAAGAACACCGACATCGTCAACGAGCTGCACCTGCCGCCGGTCAAAATCCACTGCTCGGTGCTGGCCGAAGACGCGATCAAGGCCGCCCTGGAGGACTACCGGAAAAAGAAGGGCGAGGGCGCGGAGCAGAATCATGGCTGATCTGCAGACCGGCCCGGTCACCCTGACCGAGGCGGCGGTGAAGAAAGTGAAGACCCTGCTGGCCCAGCAGCCGGAAGGGGCGTTTCTGCGCGTCAGCGTCAGGGGCGGGGGCTGCTCGGGGCTTTCCTATGCGCTCTCCTTCGAGCAGAAACAGGGCCCGCATGACGAGGTGCTCGACGCCGAAGGCGTCAAGCTCCTGATCGATCCCAAAAGCGCGCTCTACCTGCAGGGCACGGTCCTCGATTTCGTCGAGAGCCTGACGGGCGGCGGGTTCAAATTCCAGAATCCCAACGCCAAAATGAGCTGCGGCTGCGGGGAATCGTTTTCGGCGTAACCCAAGACGTTGCACCCAGTGCATTCCATCAGTGGCCAGGATCAATCAACCATCGGTGACGCCACCGCCGCCCGATTCTGATTATTTTGCCTGCTTGGGCGTTCCCCGGCGGCTTCAATTTGATCCAGAGGACTTGACCGAACGGTTTCATGAGCAGAGCCGGCGGGTGCACCCTGATTTTTTCCAGATGAAATCGGCGCGCGAGCAAGCCCTCAGCCTGGAAGCCTCGGCGCTGCTGAATCGAGCCTACCGGACGCTGCGCGATCCCATCGAGCGGATGGCCTATCTGATTCGACTGGAGACCGGGCGGCAGGAGATCGCGGCCAAGGCGCCCGATGATCTTCTGGCGGAAATTTTTGAGCTGCAGGAAGCGCTGGAAGCCTATCGGGAGGGATCGGCGGGGTCCGAGAAGGAGGCGGCCGGCCGGCAACTGACCGAAGAGCAGGCCCGGCTGCGGGAACGGCTGGCCCGGCTGGAAGAAGAGCTGCAACAACTATCGGCTCAATGGGACGATGCGGCCAAGAATGATTCAACCGCACCGGAAAGAGGGGCGCTGCTGGCCGCCATGCAGGAGCGGTTGGCCGCCCGGAAATATTTCATGAACACGCTGGACGACATCACCCTGACGCTGGAAGGACGGAGCGATGCCAAAGATCGTCGGCATTGATCTGGGCACGACCAACAGCCTGATCGCCGTGATGGAAGGCGGCGGCCCGCGGGTCATTCCGGGGCCCGGCGGGCAGCGGCTGCTGCCGTCGATTGTCTCTTTTGCGGAAGGCCGGATCACCGTCGGGCGCGAGGCCAAGCGCCATTGGGCCACCCATCCGTCCGAGGTCGTCTATTCGGTCAAGCGGTTCATGGGGCGGGGGCTGGCCGACCTTCAGGCGGAGTTGCCCTTTTTCCCCTACCGATTGCTGGAAGAGCCGCCCGGCGTGGTCCGCATGGCCGTCGGCGGCCGCGCCTACACGCCGCCGGAAATTTCGGCGATGATCCTGCGCGAGCTGAAGGGCTGGGCCCAGGCCGACCTGGGCGAGCCGGTCAGCCGGGCGGTGATCACGGTGCCGGCCTATTTTAACGACAGCCAGCGGCAGGCGACCAAGGACGCGGGGCGCATCGCCGGGCTGGAGGTGCTGCGGATCGTGAACGAGCCCACGGCCGCCTCGCTTGCCTACGGGTTGCAGAAAGGCCGTGACGGGATCATCGCCGTCTACGATCTGGGCGGCGGCACCTTCGACATTTCGATCTTGAAGCTGAAGGCCGGCATTTTTGAAGTGCTGGCCACCAACGGCGACACCCATCTGGGCGGCGATGACATGGATCAGCGCCTGGCGCACTGGCTGGCCGGGCAGTTCAATGCGGCCTCCTCGCTGGACGCCGACGGCTGGCAGCAGCTCCGGCTCGCGGCGGAGGCGGCCAAGTGCGCGCTGTCGGACAAGGACGAGGTGAGCGTCGAGGTGGCGCTGCCGGGCGACGGGACGCCGCGCCGCCTGCGGCTGTCGAGGGCGCAGCTTGAGGCGCTCCTGCTGCCGGTCGTGGAGCGGACGCTGGAGCCCTGCCGCTTGGCCCTGCGGGACGCCGGCGTCAAGGCCGATCAAGTGAACGAGGTGGTGCTCGTCGGGGGCATGACCCGCATGCCGCTCATCCGCCGGAAAGTCGAAGAGTTGTTCGGCCGGCCGCCCCACGTCGAACTGAATCCGGACGAAGTGGTGGCGCTGGGCGCGGCCGTGCAGGCCGACATCCTCTCGGGCGGCACGCGCGACCTGCTGCTGCTGGACGTGAACCCGCTGTCGCTGGGCATTGAAACGCTGGGCGGGGTGATGAGCGTGCTGATCCCGCGCAACACGACCATTCCGACCAGCGCCAAGGAATATTTCACCACGTCGGTGGACGGGCAGCGGACCGTGGACATGCACGTGCTGCAGGGCGAGCGGGAGCTGGTGGCCGACAACCGCAGCCTGGCCCGATTCCAGCTCACGGGGATCGATCCGATGCCGGCGGGGCTGCCCAAGATCGAGGTAACCTTCATGATCGACGCGAACGGCATCCTCAACGTCGGCGCCAGGGAATTGCGCAGCGGCAAGGAGCAGTCGATCGAGGTGAAGCCCTCCTACGGCCTGACCGAGGGGGAGGTGACGAGCATGGTCGAGGCCTCCTACGTCCACGCCAAAGAGGACATCGCGCGGCGGTCGCTGATCGAGGCGCGCAACGAGGCCCGGATGGTCCTGCACTCGACCGAGAAGGCGCTGGCCGATGCCGACGGCGGCGGCTGGCTGATGGAAGACGAGCGGCGCGTCATTGACGCGGCCGTGGCCGAGCTGCGGGGCGCCGCCGGCGGCGACGATCCAAACGAGATTCGGGCGCGCATCAAGCGGCTCGACGAAGCGACGACCCATCTGGCAGAATTACTCTTGAGCCGCACGATTCAAAAAGTGGCCGACGAGAAACGGTGAACCATGGCTGACGAAGACAAAAAAGAGGCGACGGCGACGGCCACCAATGAAAAGCCGGCAGGCAAGAAGCACAAAGTGACCTTTTTGCCGCTCAACGTGACCATCGAGGTCGATGAGGCCGACTATCCCTACGGCGATCACGGCCTGGGCGGCTCGCTGCTGGACATCGCGCTGAAGCACAACATCCGGCTGGAGCACAATTGCGGCGGCAACTGCGCCTGCACCACCTGCCACGTCATCGTGAAAGAAGGCGTGGAGAATCTCTCCAAGATGCAGGCGGATGAAGAAGACCGGCTGGACATGGCCGAAGGGTTGACGCTGACCTCGCGCCTGGGCTGCCAGGCCGTGGTGCGCGGCGACGTCGTGGTGGAAATTCCGGACTAAGGAGGATGGGATGCCGTTGAGCTGGGACGACGCCGAAGAGATCGCCCTGCAATTGATGGAGCAGCACCCGGGGGTCGATCCGCTGACGATCCGTTTTACCGATCTGCACAAGTGGGTGACCGGCCTGCCCGACTTTGCCGACCGCCCGGAACGGTCGAACGAGAAGATCCTGGAAGCGATCCAGATGGCCTGGCACGAAGAATTTCAGGACGCGCAGTAACACCCCGCCATAACCCAAGTATTTCCCTTCCCGTCGCTTGTTGCGCTTTACAATTTGTGGTAAAGTAAAGTACACCAAAACGGACATGAACGGGGAGGTGCCATGACACGGCTCAAATTGTCGTCGAAGAATCAAATCGTCCTTCCGAAGGAAGCCCGTGAAGCCATGAGCGTGCACGGCGGCGATGAGTTGGTGGTGGTGGTGAAGGGCAAGGTGACGCTGCTCATGCCCAAACCGAAGAAATATGCGGAGGAACTCTCCGGGCTGGGAAAGGGGCTCTACCCCAAGGGATATCTGAAAAAAGAGCGGAGTTCGTGGTAAGTCCTCTGCGGCTGGAGCGATTTCTCAGGGAGCACACGCTGGTGGGCATCGACTCCAACGTGCTGATTTATTTTATCGAGGCGCACTCGCAGTACCACCGCGCGACCAGCGCCATTTTCCAATCGATCGAGGCGGGCCGTAATCGCGGCGTCTGCTCCACGCTGGCGCTCATGGAAGTGCTGGTCCAGCCCTACCGGATGCACAACGATGAGTTGGTGAATCGGTTCTACGGGCTCTTGACGACCTACCCGCACCTGACGTGGGTGGATCTCTCGATTGCCGTGGCTGACGTGGCGGCCCGCTTGCGCGCGGACTATCGCCTGAAAACCCCGGACTCGATCCTGCTGGCGACAACCCTGCATGCCGGCGCCACGGGATTCATCGGCAATGATGCCGGTTTGAAGCGGGTGCCGGAAGTGGACGTGCTGGTGTTGAGCGAAGGCGAATAACCCATGTGGCACGAAGAATACCAGGACGCCCAGTAAAAAAATCTTCCGTCCTGTTGGTACTAACATCGGATATTACCCCTCACATTTGTTCGGGGTAAATGGTACCGACATCGGATATTACCCCTCACATTTGTTCGGGGTAAATGGACAAGTTTTTGTCCCTCAGGGACAATTTTTTATCCCTCCAATTTCTATCCCTCTGTGATCGTTAAGATTTTCCAGCCCAATTATTGACGTTTCTCGTAGGGGCAATTCATGGATTGCCCCTACGACAACCGCCGCAAATCATTGTCTTTTTTCCCCGGTTTCCCTATACTGGCCGGGGGAAATTTTTCATACGGGGCCTGATGTGATAAGCGCATCACG
>JBFMAJ010000033.1:0-12556 GCA_040755775.1 Nitrospirota bacterium | reverse complement strand
GTCAGGAGCACTATAATAAGACACTGGATGAAATTCAAGCGTTAGCACAACAAGGCAATAAGGATGCGCAAGGCACGTGGAAGATATTAAACCGAGGCGAATATAGAAAGTAGGTTGCCAATGGCATGGTATAGCGTACGAATACTATTCGAAGTTAAACAGGGCCGCTCTGAGCCAGTCCGACGAAGACTTTATTTTGATTCCATTATTATTGTAAAGGCAAATAATGAAAAGATAGCAGAAAAAAGGGGACTAAAATATGCTCGGGCAAACATGGAAACATCTTACAAAAATTATCGTGGTGAAACAGTTAGTTGGAAAGTGAAAAAATTTATGGAAGCGTGTGACATTTTTGGTGAAAAAATCAAAGAATTTACAGAGGTTTATTCTTGTTATTATAGGGGTTGGTATCCCAAGCCGGTCGCCCGCTCATCTGCAAAACGAATAATGAAAAAATAATCACCCCACCGGCGGCAGCGCCACCGTGTCCTTGGATGGCGGCCCGGCGCAGAGCGTGACCCTGAACAGTCCCCTGTCTCGCGCCCAGCAGATCGTCTACTCGGTCAGCGGGCTGACGAATAGCTCGCATACCCTCCTCATCACCGCGACCAGCACCGGCAGCCTGAACAATCCCACTGGCGGCCTGATCGATGCGTTCGAGATCACCGGCGCGCTGACCGAGAACGTTGCCTGTAAATGTATATCACTTTAAAAGCTTTTGTGCAAGATTTGGGGTCAGGTCTATGAAATTGATCTTCGGCCGCTTCTGCTGCTATAGTGCCACATGGCCCGTCCCCTGCGGCTGCAATACCCTGGCGCCCTTTATCACATCACCGCCCGCGGCAATGAGCGGAAACCAATTTTTCGCGATGAGGCGGATCGGGAAATGTTTCTGTCGATCCTGTCCCACGCCGTGGAGCGGTATCGGCTCCGGCTGCATGCCTATGTGCTGATGGACAACCACTATCACCTGCTGGTGGAGACCCCCGAGCCCAATCTGGCGCGCGCCCTCCGGCATCTGAACGGAGTGTACACGGGCTATTTCAACCGGACCCATCGACGCGTGGGCCACCTGTTTCAAGGGCGCTACAAGGCGATCCTGGTGGAGAAGGACAGCTATCTGCTGGAGCTGTCACGGTATCTGCACCTGAATCCGGTGCGGGTGCGACGGCCAGCGCTCCTTGCGCGCTATCCATGGAGCAGCTATTGGGACTACATCGGAAAGCGGCGCGCCCCGCAGTGGCTGACGCAAGAGGACGTCCTGGGGGCGTTTGGCGGCGGCGGGCGTCGAGCCCAACGGGCGTATCAGGCGTTTGTTGAGGACGGGATGACGCAGGGGCGTGAACGGCCGTGGGAGCAGGTCATCGGGCAAGTGGTGTTGGGAGGAGAGGGATTTTTACGCTCGATTCAAAAGAGAATCAGCGGATCCCCGCACCATCGGGAGATTCCCAGCCTCCGACAGCTTGCCGTCCGCCCCAGTTTGGAGCAGATTCAAGAGAAGGTCCGGAAGGTCAGCGCCGAGCTTGCGGCCTTGAGAACGGGTAATCGCTCGAATCCTGGGCGGGCGATCCTGCTGTATGTGGCCAGGGAACATGGCGGGTTGTCGTTAAAAGAGTTAGCGGCCTGCTGCGGGCTGGAGGAATCGACCATCAGCCAGACGGTCGGACGGGTGGCGCAGTTGCGCCGGAGCCATCCCGCCTGGGATCGGCTGCTTTGGAGACTTGAACGGGACCTAATACATAATCCATAGACCCGACCCTCTTAACTCTCTCTTGGATGGGTGGGCTGACGAGTCACGAGCGAAAGTCCGGGGGCGCCACATGGAATTGTCAGCGGCTCACGGTATGCCGCTTGCTCTCTCTACCAGGTGCCGGTATAATGTTGACCAGAATTTAGGTCAATTGGCGTGAGGGGAGAGCATGAAAACGTTGCCGCTGTCTGAGGTCAAAACGTCTCTCAGTAAAATTGTGGAGGCGGTCTCCGCCACGGACGAGGAGGTGGTGATCACCAGGAACGGCCGTCCCGCCGCCATCCTGGTGAGCCCCGACGAATTCGAAAGCTGGAAGGAGACCACGACCATCCAAGCCAATCCCGCATTCATGGCGGAGATTCGCCGGGGGCTTCGGACGCTCAAGTCGAAGAAAGCCCGTCTGTACACGCTTGATGAGTTGATCCGGTCGTAAGTGTCTTTGAAGCGCCGGCTTCGCGTTCCCGATGATGTCGCCGTGTTGATTCGCGGACTACATCCCGCCCTCAAACGAAAAATCCGGGCCGGCCTGCAACAACTGTTGGACGAACCCAATTCCGGCAAACTCCTGAGGGATGAGCTGGAAGGCCTTCGGAGCATGCGGGTCGGCCGCTTTCGCATCATTTATCGAACCGGCTCCGGCCAGATCATCGAAATTGTGGCCGTCGGGCCCCGCCAGAAGATCTATGAGGAAACGCTGAGACGCCTTCGGCAAGAAACTGGTCAAGAGGATTAACCGGCCGCGATGGTCACGGGTGCTTCCTGGGCGCTGTGCAGCTGGCCGCAGGCGGCCAGGATGTCGCGCCCCTTGCTCTTTCGGATGTACGTCGGAATGTGGTGGTCGACCAGGATCGTTTGAAAGCGCAGCACGCGCGCATCGGCCGGGCGGCCGTAGGGCGCGCCGGGGAAGGGATTCCAGGGAATCAGATTGACCTTGGCGCGCAGGCCGCGCAGCAGCCGCGCCAGCCGGCGGGCGTCCTCTTCAGAGTCGTTGATGTGATCGAGCAGCACGTACTCGAAGGTGATGAAGCGCCGGGGTCCCAGCGGATAGGCCCGGCAGGCGGCCAGCAGCTCATCGATCGAGTAGCGCGCGGCCAGCGGCATGATCTTGGCCCGTGTCGCGTCATCGGCCGCATTGAGCGAGACGGCCAGATTGACTTCGGGCCGGAACCGCCCCAGCTCGGCGATCTGCGGCGCCAGGCCGGCCGTGGAAACGGTGATCCGCCGCGGCGGGAAGGCGATGCCGTGCGGATCGGTCAGCCGGGTCAGCGCTTCGGCGAGCTGGGCCAGATTGGCCAGCGGCTCGCCCATGCCCATGAACACCAGATTGGTCAACCGCCGGGGAAGCCCGTCAGGATGATCCTCCAGTTCCTGCTGAGCAGCATGCCATTGGCCCACCATCTCATACGCCTTCAGGTTGCGCGCCAGCCCCATGGTGCCGGTCAGGCAAAAGCCGCAGTCCAGCGTGCAACCAACCTGCGTGGAGAGACAGAGCGTCAGCCGGCCCTCGTCGGGAATCAGCACCGATTCGATTCGCCGGCCATCGGCCAGCTCAATCAGCAGCTTGCGCGTGCCGTCCTGGGCGATCTGCCGCCGCGCCACGCGGGGCCAGTCGATGGCGGCGCGCTCCGCCAATTGTTCCCGGATTGGCGCGCTGAGGTTGGTCATCTGGGCGAACGACGTCGCCCGTTGCCGGTAGAGCCACTGCCAGAGCTGCGCGGTCCGATAGCGCGGCCAGCCCCAGCCGGCGGCCAGCGCGGCCAGCTCCGCCTTGCTCAGGGCGGCCAGATTGATGAACGTGGACGAGGCCGAATGCACGATTCTCAGGCTATCATAGCCCCGCTCGAGCCCGCAACCGCTGGCTCGTTGACCCCCGTCAAAAACCGGGCTTATAATAGCACTCAGTCCGAGGTTTCCGGGACTCTTCGATGGTGGCCACCGACATCACCCCGCGGCGCTTGAGCCACTGGTTCATTGCCGGTTCCCTCGCCCTGCATCTGGGGCTGGCCCTGCTGCTGGTGAACGACCTGCCGCTGCTGCCCTGGACGGCCCCCGCCGAGCCGGGGCCGCCGTTGGTAGTGACGATTCTTGATCCCGATGCCGTGGCTGAGCTGCCTCTGGGGCCGGTCACCAATTTGCCCTCCACGCCGAAGGGCCTTCCGCGGTCCATGGCGCCATCAGCCCCGGCCACGCGCCCGAATGCGACCGATGCGCCGGCCCCTCGCGCGCCCGCGGTGGAGTCCCATCGCCGGCCTCCGCAGGATCGTCCGGCCGATGAGAGCGCGAGCGAGCCGTCTCCCCGGGCTTCCGGCCCGCCCGCCGACGGGGCGGAGTCATTGCCGCGGGTGGAAAATCCGCCCTCACCCGCCGCGCCGCCTGGTCTGCCCTTCGTCGATCGGCAGGAGTTGGCCAAACTGTTTACCGAAGAGTCGAACACGAACGAGCCCTACGCGGTCAATACGGAAGATCTGCAGTATCTCTCCTACATCGCCAAGATCGCCCGGATGCTGGAGCTGGTCTGGCAGTATCCGAAAGAGGCGGGTGTGCGCGGACAGCAAGGGGTCACCGTCTTGAAGGTGACCATTCGCGAGGACGGCGCGCTCCACGAGGTGGCATTGCTGGAAAGCTCCGGCTATCCGATGCTGGACGGCGAAGCGCTGCGGGCGATCAAGAAGATCGCGCCCTATCCTCCCTTGCCCGAGCGGTGGCACCGGTCGGAATGGAACCTGACGATCAGCTTCACCTATCTGCTCACGCACGTCGCGGTGAATGTCATCTAAAGTTATTGACACCCGCCTGGTCTCGTTGTATAGTGGCCGCAATTTGATGTCATCAGCGTTCGCGCGCGCGTGAGGGCCGTGGGTTTAACGGCACAACTTCTCGTTCTGGCTGACCACCCCAAGCTTCAACAACTGTACGCGCACCGGTTGCGGGAGCGCGGTTTTCTCGTGGATGTCGCGTCGGGCATTGACGAGGGCATCGTGGCGGCGATCGTGCTGCGGCCCCGCCTGATCATCGCCGAATGGCTGCTCAAGGACGGGCACGGCCTGGAATTGACGCGCCGACTGCGCGGCGTGGCGGCCGTCGCCTCCCTGCCGATCTTATTCCTACTCGATGAAGGAGCGCCGCCGCTGGCCCTTCATCGGTTCGACGAGGGGCCGGTCGATGTCCTGCCCAAGCCGTTTTCATTCGAGCAGTTGATCCAAAAAGTTGATCAGTTGACGGCCGCGCCGGGGGCGAACGGCGGACAACACCGCGCTCCCGCGCCCGCGGCAGCCGCCGCCTCAGCCGCGCCCTCGCCATTGGCCCAACAAACCCACGCGGTTATCAATGAGTTGCTGGAAAGCGGCCTGCTTCAGCGGCGGGAACGGGCGGGCAATGGCTCACCAAAAGCGGGCTCACCATGAAGATCGCCTTGATCGGCGGCGGCGAGCAGGGATTGCATCTGCTGTCGTGGCTGAGCGCCGACGCGTCGACGCGCATTCCCCTGGTGGTGGAGCCGGACCGGCAGGCGCTGATCTATCGGGTTGAAGCCATGGGCTTTCGCTGGGGCGAAACGGTGTCCGGCGGCCGGCCGCCGCTCCTGTCCGCTTCCCCGGAGGCGATCGCGGATGTCGCCGAGCTCGATCTGCTGGTGGCGTCGACGGCCGATGAGGCGCTGCTGGCCCAGGTGCGCCGCGCCGCCCCCGCCGGCGTGCCCCTGCTGTCCCTCGATGATCTGGGCCTATGCGACGCGCTGCGCCACGCGGTGAACGGATCCGACCAAATGCCCGACACGCACAATGTCTCGCGCGAGCGGGTCACTGAATTGCTGGAGCGGCTGGCGCATAGAGCTTCGTGGGCGGCGTTGTTGGAGCGGATCACCTGGCTCATGCAGTTGGTGTGCGCGGCGCCGACGGGCGCGCTGTTTATTTATCGGGGCTGGGGCCGCCGGCTCTTGCTGGAGCATGAACGAGGCGCGGCGCCGAGCGGCCCCGGCCAACGACTGTTGTACCGCGGCGCGGCGCAGCGGGCCATTGAGGAGCAGCGTACGGTTCGGATGAGTGACGCCGATCCGGCCGGAATGGAATGGGAGACGTTGGCGCTGCCGTTGTTGCTCGATGAGCGGCCGGTCGGAGCGCTGGTGCTTGCCCGCCGGGCCCACGGCGCCCGGCTGGATTCGCACGGATCGTTCGCGCTCGCCTGGCTGGCCATTCCGCTGGCCGGCTTACTGAGCCGGGGCATGCAAATGGAGTGGACCAGGGAATCCGCCGTGCGGGATCAGATCCGGCGGGGCATCAAGGAGATCATCGGACGCAATTTGCCGGCGGCCGAGGCCTGCCGGCTTGGACTGGAGGTGATCGCCGACCGGCTGGCCGCGCCCTCTTGCCGCCTCTACTGCCGCGGTCCGCGCGCGGCCGGCTGGCTGGCCGCCGCCGAGGCCCCCGACGCCCCCGCGGGAGCGGAACCCTCGGCGTGGCGCGATGCCGCGGCGCTGACGGCGGCGTCATTGGAGCCGCTCTGGCTGATCCGGGAGGAAGATGATTCGGCCGGGAGCGGCCGGCGACTCTATCTGCCCTTTTCGTTGGGCGCGCAAGGCGACGGCGTCATGGTCATCCAGCATCATGCGGCGGAGACCTGGAGCGCGCAACTGGTGGAGTTGTTGAAGGAGATGGCTCAACTGCTGGGATCGATGGCGCAACGGGTCAGCCGCCGCGAGGACTATCTCTGACAGCGCGCCGCCGGCGGAGGGGGGCACGGTGAAAACGAAAAAACCGGTCGACGTGGAAATTTTCGGGCAACGCTACACGCTGCGCGGCGATGCCGACGAGCCCTACGTTCGGGAGCTCGCCCGATATGTGGATAAAAAGCTTCGCGACGTATCAACCCACGCCAAAGTCAGCGATCTGGCGCGCTTGGCGATCCTTTCGGCGATCAATATCGCGCATGAATATTATCAGCTTCGCGACGCCCAGCAGCAGCATCAGGTGGCGATTCGCCAGATCGGCCGGAAAACCCGCGATATCATCGAGAGTCTGGAAGGAGAATTCGAAGACTTGCCGTTGCGCTAGTCCTCCCCCAGCGTCTTTCCGGTCTCCCATTCCCGGTTGCTTTTCCCTCTCCGCTTTGCTAGTGTGGTGCACACACGCTGCCCCTGCCCTGTCCGTGATGCGGGGAGCTATTTGACCCAACATGAACAACCAGGGAGCTCTTCCGGAAACGCCTTGTGCCGCTCCCTTCCGCAAGGGGAAGCGCCTTCCGGCGTTTGAAACTCAAGGGCGCCCACGTTCCAACCAGGGTTCAACAATACACTTCCCCCACGGCAGGCGCGGGGGCAGCGCGCGATTGCGGCTGTATGAGCTTGGCCATTGAAGAACGACGGACGATTCGGCTCTTTATGACGCGGCACGACGGTTTGCGCAGCATGCATGATGAAGACCACGGCTGAGGCGGGGATCGACGGTTGAACGATGAGCCATCTGCACACGCGTGAAGGCGGACGCATCCTTCCGCCCGCATGATTTTTTACGGCTCCGCTCGTTCCGTTCGCCCCGCGCTTCGATGACGCCGTGATCCGCGCTTTTCCGCCGTCCGTCTGATCGTCTCCTCCCACGCCAGGCTCGTCCCAGCCCATTCGACGGCGGCGATCGGCATCGCCGCCGCACGGCAACAGAAGGAGGGGGCGTGGAGACCGTGATCCTGAGCATGATCATGTTGGGCGTCGGCGCCGCGGCCGGCTGGTGGGCGGCCCGCTGGCAGCGAGCCCGCGGCATGGGGCGGCTGCTTGTGGAGGCCGAGCAGCGGGCCAGGCGTCTGATCGAGGAAGCGGAGCGAGCGGCGGCCGTTCAGCGCAAGGACGCCGAGCTGGCCGCCAAGGAAATGTTGCTACAGGCGCAAACGTCGGCGGAAGCCGCCGCGAGCCGGCGGCGCGCCGAGGCGGCCGACCGGGAGCAGCGGCTGCAACAGCGGGAATCCCAACTGGAGCGGCGGGTCAGCGCGGCCGATCGCCGCGAATCGGATCTGCATCACCGCGAGCGGGAAGTGGTGGCGCGGGAAAAGAGCGCGGTGGAAAAGGAAGCGCGGTATGCCCAGCTCGCGAAGGAGCAGCAGCGGGCGCTGGAGCAGTCGGCCGGCATGAGCGCGGAAGAGGCGGCCCGGCGGCTGACGGCGATGATCGAGGAGGACGCCCGGTTCGAGGCGGCCAAGCGGCTGCGCCAGATCGAGGAGGAGCTCCGGGAGACCGCCGGACAAAAGGCGCGCGAACTGATCGTGGACGCGATGCAGCGAATTTCCGGCGACTGCGCGGCGGAGACGACCGTGTCGGTGATCCCGCTGCCCAATGACGAGATGAAGGGCCGGATCATCGGCAAGGAGGGCCGGAACATCCGGGCGCTGGAAGCCGCAACCGGCGTTGATATCATCGTGGATGAGACGCCGGAGGCGGTCGTCATCTCCGGGTTCGACCCCCTGCGGCGGGAAATCGCCCGCCTGTCGCTGGAGCGGCTGATGGCGGACGGGCGCATCCACCCCTCCCGCATCGAGGAAGTGGTCGAACGGGCCAAACACGAAATGGACGCCTTCATGATCCAGGAAGCCGAGAAGGTCATCCTGGAGCTGGGCGTTCAGGGCTTGCATCCGGAGCTGGTCAAAACGCTGGGGCGCCTGCGGTTTCGCACCAGCTACGGCCAGAACAACCTGTTCCATGCCCGCGAGGCGGCCTATCTGTGCGCCATGATGGCCGAGGAACTCGGCCTGGACGTCAAGCTGGCCAAGCGGGGGGCCTTGCTCCACGATATCGGCAAGGCGCTGAGCCACGAGGAAGAGGGCACGCACCCGAATCTGGGGGCGGATTTGGCCCGCCGATACGGGGAGTCGCCCAAGGTGATCAACGCCATCGCGGGCCATCACGGCGATATTGACTTTATCTGTCCGGAAGCCGCGCTGGTTGCGGTGGCGGAAGGGCTCTCGGCGGCGCGGCCGGGCGCCCGGCGGGAGCAGTACGCCGCCTACATCAAACGGCTGCAGCAATTGGAAGGGCTGGCCACCTCCTACACCGGCGTGGACAAGGCGTACGCCATTCGGGCTGGGCGGGAAGTCCGGGTGATCCTGCACCATGAGGAGTTGTCGGACGCGCAGGCGGCCCACATCGCCCGGGATCTGGCTCACCGGATCGAGAAAGAGATGGTCTATCCCGGCCAAATCAAGGTGACGGTCATTCGCGAAAGCCGCTACGTGGAGATTGCCAAGTGATGAATATTCTGTTGATCGGCGACATCGTGGGCGACGCCGGCCGGCGGGTGATCGCCCACCGGCTCGCCGAGGTGAAGGCGGCCCACCGGATTGATTTCGTGATCGGCAACGCCGAGAACGCGGCCGGCGGTTTCGGGATCACGCCGAAAATCGCCGAGGAGCTCTTTTCCATGGGCATCGACCTGCTGACCACGGGCAATCACGTCTGGGACAAACGGGAGGCGATCGACTATCTGGCCAAGGAGCGACGGATCTTGCGGCCGGCCAACTATCCGGAAAGCGCGCCCGGCCTGGGCCGCGGCGTCGTGGAGCTGCCGGGCGGGTTGAAGGTGGGCGTGCTGCAACTGATGGGGCGGGTCTTCATGCCGATGACCGATTGCCCCTTTCAGGCCGCCCGCCGGGAGTTGGAGTGGTTGCGCGCGGTCACGAAGATTGTGATCGTGGATATGCACGCCGAGGCTACGTCGGAGAAGCGGGCCATGGGCTGGTATCTGGACGGGCAGGTGGCCGCCGTGCTCGGCACGCACACGCACGTGCAGACGGCGGACGAAGAAATCCTGCCCCAGGGCACGGCCTACCTGACGGACGTCGGCATGACCGGGCCGATCGCATCGGTCATCGGCATCGTGCCCGCCACGGCGATCGAGCGCTTCCTGACGCAGATGCCGAAGCGCTTCGAGACGGCGACCGGGCCGGCGATCCTGCAGGGCGCGATCGTCACCGTCGATCCGGCCTCCGGCAAAGCGACCGCGATTCAGCGGCTGCAGATCAGGGAAAATTTGTAGGGGCGTATTGCAATACGCCCCTACGGGGTCTTGCCGCCAGGCGCGGGCGGAATGGCCAGCAAAATCGAAATGTCGTTGGACGAGTTATTGGCCACGGCCAAATCGGTCAGGCCGTCGCCGTTCAGATCGGCCGGCCAGAGGGCGATCGGCCGGCTGTTTGCCCGATAGAGCTGGGACGACGGAAAACGGCCGTCGCCCGACCCCAGCAAGACCGACACGTCGCTGCTGCCCGTGTTGGCGATCGCCAGATCGTTCCTGCCGTCGCCGTTGAAATCGCCCGCCGCCACCGAGACCGGCTCCACTTCGCCGCTGATCTGGGTCGGCGGCTCCAGAAAGCCCCCGCGCCCATCGCCCATCAGCAGCAGCAGGCTGTTCGCGAAAGGCGTCACGGCGATCAAGTCCGGCGCCTCGTCCTGATTGAGCCGTGCCAGGGCCGCATAGAGCGGCCGGCTTTTGGCCGCGTAGCGGGGCCCGGGCTGCAGCGTTCCGTCCCCCTTGCCGTAGAACAGCGCCATGCTGCTGACCATCGGGCCGTTGTTTGAGACAATGACGTCCGGATGGCTGTCCTTGTTCAGATCGGCCAGGAGCAGGGCCGTCGGCGTGTCGCCCGGATCGTAGTCGGCAATTTGCTCGAAGGTCCCGTTCCCCCGGCCCTTCAAGACGAGCAAATGATCGAACCGCAGCACAGCCAGCAGGTCGGCATGGCCGTCGTGATTGAGATCGCCGGCCGCAATCGCCATCGGAGAACGGCCCAGGGGGAAGTTGACGGCTTTTTGAAACGTCCCGTCGCCGTTGCCGAGCAGAATCGACAGGTCGTCACTCATATTGTTGACGACGGCCAGATCCACGCGGCCGTCGCCGTTTAGATCCCCGAGGGCCGCGGTCCTCGGGCGGAGGCCGACGTCGAACATGGCGTGCTCGCTGAAGGTTGCCTTGGGGCGGCCGAGCAGCACCGAGACGTTGTTGCTGTTGCTGTTCGTGGTGACCAAGTCCAGGAGGCCGTCGCCGTTCAGGTCGGCCGCCAGGAGCGACGTCGGGTTCAAGCCGACGTGGTAGTGCACCGGCTCCAGAAAGACGAACGGCTCGTCGCTCGCCGGCTTGGGCTTAGTGCAGCCGAGCAGGGCGGCCAGCAGCGCGGCGATGCCCGTCCATCGGGCCGCGGACCTCACAGCTCCACTCCCGCCAGGCGCATTGTGTAGAGGTGATGGTAGAGGCCCTTGCGCTCCAGCAACTGGGCGTGGGTGCCGGCTTCGACCAGGCGGCCCTTGTCGATGACAATGATCCGGTCGGCGTTCTGAATCGTCGTCAAGCGGTGTGCGATCACGAACGCCGTCCGGCCCCGCATCAGCCGCTCCAGCGCCTCCTGGATCAGCAGCTCCGATTCATTGTCCAGCGACGACGTCGCTTCGTCCATGAGCAGCAGCCGGGGCTGCTTGAGAATCGCCCGAGCGATGGCGATCCGCTGCCGTTGGCCGCCGGAGAGCCGCAGCCCCTTCTCGCCGACGATCGTGTCATAGCCGCCCGGCAGCTCCATGACGAAGGGATGGATGTTGGCCGCCTGGGCCGCGGCGATCATCTCCGGCTCCGTCCCCTCCGGCCGCCCGTACAGGATATTCTCCCGGATCGTGCCCCCGAACAGATGGGTTTCCTGCGGCACAAAGCCGATCTGGTGGTAGAGCGAGCCGAGCTGGACGGTCCGGATGTCGCGGCCGTCGATGGTGATGCGGCCCTCGGTGGGATCGTAAAAACGGTGCAGCAATTGAATGAGCGTGCTCTTGCCGGCGCCGCTGGGGCCGACCAGCGCGATCAACTCGCCCGGCTTTGCCTCGAAGGAGATCTCCTGCAGCACCGGCTCGGCCGGGGCGCCGTCGGCGCCGTACCAGAAGCCGACGCGCTCCACGCGCACGTGTCCCGCGATCGGGGGCAGCGGGGGCGCGCCGGACGGATCAATGACATCGGGCCGGAGATCCAAAATCTCAAAGACCCGCCGGGTGGCGCCCTGGACTTCCTTGACCTGCGAGAAGAGATGGGCGAAAGCCCCGAAGGGGCCGATCAGCAGCCCCATGGTCAGCAAAAAGAGGATCAGGTCGCCGGGCGACAGCACGCCCGCCTGCACTTGCCGGGCGCCGTACCAGAGAACGCCGGCGGCCGAGCCGAACGTCAGCAGCGTGATGACGGGAATGAAGACGGCCAGGATCCCGGCGCGCCGCAGCGCGGCCGCGATCATCTGTTCCATCTGGCGCCCGAAGCGGTCCGATTCGTGGCGTTCGGCCACGAACGATTTGACGACCCGGATGCCGGAAAGCACCTCCTCCAGCACGGTCGTCAGCTCGGCGGTCCGGTCCTGAATGACCGTGGAGAGTTTTTTCAGGCGCCGGCCGAACAGCAGGCCGGTCAGCGCGATCAGGGGCAGCACGGCCAGGATCAGCAGGCAGAGGCGCCAGTTGAGGTAGAACAGGATGGCGAGGCCGCCGATCAGCGTCACGGTCTGCTTGGCCAGGTTGATCGGCACCTCCGTCGTGAAATGTTGGATCACCTGCACGTCGCTCGTCAGCCGCGAGATGAGCTCGCCCGTGCGCCGGCGGTTGAAGAAGCTGATCGAGAGGCGCGTCAGGTGGTTGAACAGGAGCAGGCGGAAATCGCGCATGACCCGCTGGGCCACCGAGGCCACCAGGTAGCCGTGGCCCATCGTCAAGGCGGCCTGCGCGGCCAGCAACGCCACGATGGCGCCGACCGCGCGGTTCAGGTGCTCGGGCGCGGACTGGCCGGCAATGGCGTTCGTGATGTCGCGGGT